>NZ_JUEE01000154.1:0-104118 GCF_000802135.1 Desulfosporosinus sp. BICA1-9 | reverse complement strand
AAAGCTCATCCGCCAAGGGCTACGAGAGGATGAAAACAAACTTCATTAATACATCGCTCAAAGTCAGGGCCAACCATATCGCCTTCCTCTGTGAAGACTTGGATCAAACCATTAAGGAAGTGAAGCATAAGCTGCTCCAAATCGCCCCCCATGACAAGGAGACGTATATCATTTATAAGAATAAAGTTTACGATCTTTTGAATGTGTGGCTTAAGGACGAGACGTGGAGCAGGCAAGCTCGCCCCGGCGGAGATGCGCAGTAAGGAATGGTGAGCATGAGCACATCCCCGAAGCTTCGGATACATCAGGCTGGGAAATCGCGGCGGACGCTGTCGTTGTTCCGGTAGCTGCCGATCTGTTTTTCATTAAATAACAATGCTTGGGTGACGCTCTTTGAAAGCGCTTTTTTGCTCAATGGAAAGGCCTAGTGTTTTCAAAATTTCAGTTACGATGGTTTTTGACGGCAATTGCAAAGGCAAGCGCTGAAATCTTATGAATGGTCGCAGAATGGTATATTTAGTATATGACAGAAGGTATAACCACGGCTTTATAGCTGTGGTTATACCTTCTGTCATATACTAAGGCTGTTTAAATAACGAGATTCTGGTATAATAACTTAGCACTATAAGAAGGAAAAGCTAAAGGAGATCACACTTAAATGGGTTATTGTTAAAGATATTGTGTCGATTGGAATTTCCCCATTTTCCATGCAGTTAGTGGGCAGTATCGTGACTATAATCTTAAATAAAACCTTGGTCAGCTACGGCGGGGATTTATCGATCGCTGCAATGGGGGTAATAAACAGTATCGCAATGCTCATATTTATGCCGATTTTCGGATTAGGACAGGGAGCGCAGCCGATTCTAGGTTACAACTATGGTGCGAGAAACTTTGATCGAGTAAAACAAACCTTAAAGTTATCTGTGATTAGTGCTATGGGCGTGATGATTTTAGGATTTCTAGTCGTGGAATTATTTCCGGTTGCCTTGATGACTCTTTTCAGCCAAGATCAGGAACTTATCCGTTTGGGGTCATTTGGACTAAGGATTTTTTTAATGATGCTGCCACTCATTGGTTTTCAAGTGATGGCGATAAATTACTTTCAAGCTACGGGTAAGCCTAGAAAATCGTTGTTTTTAAGTTTATCCCGTCAACTGATTTTCTTAGTGCCTATGATTTTGATTTTACCTAAGTTTTGGGGATTGACGGGTGTTTGGTGTGCGGGACCCGTGGCGGATGTTGCCTCTGCTGCTCTTACAGTGGTATGGTTAAAGAAGGATCTTAAGCAGTTGGACCCGACTAAAATTGAACCCTCTACTAGGTAATATGAAAAGTCTTTTCTGTCCAAGTCATTTGAGTGTGGTCTTATTTACTTCTTAGATGAGACAAACGGGTTTGTCTGCTATAATTAAGCAAGTGATGACATCTTGTTTAATAAGCTTAAAACGCTTTAATTACGTTGAATATCGTTTAGTCAGTATTCTATATGTAGGGAGTGGCCGCTTCGACCCGATTTTTAACTAGGAGGCAATGTATGCACCCATTAGAAGCGTTTTATGAAAAAAAATTGATCTGTGTTTATTGTAGCAAGCCGTTTACTTCGCTGAGAGTGCGTTCTCGCTTTTCGATACCTTATCAGGTCGACAGTGATTTTTGCCCTCACTACAGAGCGGGGAATTACAATCCGCATTTTTATTATGTGAATGTTTGTCCAGAATGTGGCTTTGCTTTTTCAGAGGAGTTCTCAGATCAATTTTCTAAAGGTACGAAGGAAGTCATTGGTGTTCAGATTACGGGTCAGTGGGCTAAAAGAGACTTTGGTAAAGTTAGGGATATCCAGCAAGCCTTGGAATCCTATAAACTGGCAATCCTTGCAGGCTCACTCAAGCGCGAGAAAAATGCTGTTCTAGCGGGACTTTGTCTGCGTTTAGCCTGGCTCTACCGGACTGAAAACAATACTGATCAAGAAACACGTTTTATGGGTTTAGCGCTCAAAGCCTATGAAGAATCCTATCTACACTCTGATTTTACAGGGACATCTATGTCAGAAATAAACGTTTTATTTATGCTCGGTGAGCTGAGTCGGCGATTAGGGCAATATAAGAAGGCTATCACTTATTTTGCTAAGGTCATTGAGCATAAAGAAGGCAAAGACGAACAAAAAATAATTACCAGAGCCAGAGAACAATGGAGAATCGCCGTTGAAGAAAATCGACAGGGAACTATGTAAAAAGAAAAGCCAGTGATTTTGTTGATTTGGCTATAAATGGTATAATGATTTAGGTGTAGAATAGTTATCAACTAATGGATCTATCTAGGGAGGTAGCAACAGTTGGAGTTTAATCAAGTCATTGCCAAAGAATTGGGGCTAAAGATATCCCAAATAAACGAAGCCGTTAGCTTATTGGATGGGGGAAATACCATCCCTTTTATTGCCCGTTACCGCAAAGAAGTAACCGGGGAACTGGATGAAAATATGCTGCGCGATATCGTAGAACGGTTAGATTATTTACGACGTTTGGACCAGCGAAAGACTGAAGTAATTCGCCTTATTGGTGAACAGGGAAAGCTCACGGAAGAACTGTCTGCTCAAATCATGGCTGCGACTGTGCTTCAGGATGTCGAAGATCTCTATCGACCGTTTAAACAGAAACGCCGTACCCGGGCAACGATTGCTAAGGAAAAGGGCCTTGAGCCGTTGGCGGAATGGTTGATGGTACAGTATTTCAGAGGAGATCCTCAAGCAGAGGCAGAGAAGTATCTCAATGCAGAACTGGAGGTTAATACTCTGGAGGAAGCCTTGGCAGGTGCGATGGATATCATCGCGGAGACGATTGCTGATGACGCGGCTCTTCGCAAACGGATCAGACAAGAAACCTTTCGCCTTGCTGATGTAGTAGCTGCCTCTATCGCGAAGAAAGCGAAAGAGCGTTCCCCCTTTGAGATGTATTACAATTATCGAGAGCCTGTTCGAAAGATACCTCCACATCGTGTCTTAGCACTTAATCGAGGGGAAAAGGAAGAGTTTCTCTCAGTCAAGATCGAAGCTCCTCCAGAAACCCTGCATAGACTGCTTGAACTTCGTTATGTCAAAACGGGGCCGTGTGCGCCTTGGGTTCAAAAAGCGGCACTTGATGCCTATAAACGATTGATCGAACCCTCCATTGAACGGGAAGTGCGTGCTGAACTTTCTGCTCAAGCGGAAGAGCAAGCTATTAAAGTATTTGCCGCAAATTTGCGTCAGTTGTTACTCCAACCCCCAGTCCGTGGAAAAATGGTGCTAGGACTTGATCCGGGATTTATTTCAGGTTGCAAATGGGCGGTCGTAGATGAAACGGGGAAGCTCCTAAAAGTTGGGGTTATCTATCCACATCCCCCACAGAAAAAACGACAAGAAGCTAAAGCGATATTACGCAAGGCAATAGCTGAGTTTGATGCTAATCTTATTGCCATTGGAAATGGTACCGCATCTAGAGAAACGGAAGAAGTCGTAGCAGAAATGATTCGAGAGGATGGGATCTCTGCAGAATTCATTTTAGTAAGCGAAGCCGGGGCATCGGTCTATTCCGCTTCTAAACTAGCGGGTGATGAATTTCCGGACTTTGATCTTTCCCTACGGAGTGCAGTGTCTATCGCTAGAAGGTTACAAGATCCTTTAGCTGAACTAGTGAAGATTGAACCGAAGGCTGTGGGAGTGGGCCAGTATCAGCATGATGTTCAGCCCAAACGCTTAGAGGAATCCCTGCATGGTGTGGTAGAATCCTGTGTGAATGTTGTGGGCGTTGATTTAAATACCGCCTCCGCTTCATTGCTCCAATATGTAGCTGGGTTAAAGCCGGCGGTAGCTAAAAATGTAGTGGCCTGGCGAGATGAACATGGTAAGTTCAGCCGTCGTGATCAACTTAAAAAAATTCCACGCCTGGGAGCACAAACCTATATTCAATGTGCAGGGTTTATTCGCCTTCCAGACGGGGTTAATCCCTTGGAAAATACGCCTGTCCATCCCGAATCTTATGAGCTTGCCGAAAATATCTTGAAAAAAATTGGGCACACCTCCGGGGATTTGCGAGAGCGGCTCACCGAAGTGCGCAAGAAACTGGCCGTATTAGAAGCTCAAGAGTTGGCTCAGGAATTTGGTGCTGGGGTTCCGACAATTCGCGATATTTTAGACGCCTTGCAAAGACCTGGCAGAGATCCTCGAGAGGATTTACCACGACCGTTGCTGCGTCGGGATGTAACGCGTATGGAGGATCTTAGCGAAGAGATGGTCTTAGAAGGAACCGTTCGCAATGTTGTAGATTTCGGAGCGTTTGTGGATATCGGCGTCAAGCACGACGGTTTGGTTCATATTTCCCAGTTGTGTGATAAATTCATTAAACACCCAATGGAAGTGGTCGCTGTAGGGGATATTGTCAAGGTGCGTGTGATCGGGATAGATAAGGCCAGAGAACGAGTGAGTCTCTCCATGCGGGATATTTCGGCCACGATTAAGCCTGTATAGCTGAACTTCTAGCCATCATGTTTCCAAATTCTTTAAAGAAATAACCACGGCTTGATTAGTCGTGGTTATTTCTTGTTGGATCACTTTATAAAATAGTTTAGCTTAATGTCATTTCGGAGGTTCTTTATAATAAAAATGAGACAGACTATTAATTATCCTCGAGTTTAGAATAGGCCTCTTTCTTTATCATCTCGATAAACACTTGCCCTAGGTAAGGGTCGAACTGTCTCCCAAATTGTAACTGTATTTCTTCAAAAGGTGTCTGAAGGGTCATAGCTCTTCGATAAGGCCTACCTGACGTCATGGCCTCGAAGGCATCAGCTAAGGAAACAATCCGTGCCGCGAGTGGGATCTTTTCTCCGCTAAGCCCTTGAGGATAACCTTGTCCATCGTAGTGTTCATGATGATGAAGGACAATGGGAATAATAAATTCTAACGCTTTGACTGGCTCTAAAACCTGAGCGCCAATCTCAGGATGTTTTTTGATCTGCTCATATTCATCTTCCGTCAATGTACTGGGTTTAAGCAAAATATCATCTTTGATTCCGATTTTACCTATGTCGTGGAGCAAAGAACCCATACGAAGTTGTTTAATTTCTTCTCGAGAGAGCCCTAACTGAAGGCCCAACATGACAGCATATTTCGTCACTAGAACCGAGTGTTCCCAAGTTTCTATGTTTCTTGCGGCAAGTGCCATAGCTAGAGTCTGCAAAAATCCGCTGAGAGGTATCGCATTTGTACTTCCATGCGTAACACTATCAATTTCAGGAAAGGATTTTTGAATCTGGTACGAATCTATTATGCTAATATTCCGTAAGCGCATTCGTCACCTCCAAAATGAGTTCAGGCTTATTTGTAAACCGTTCGCACTTTATCTATAAGTTCGTGAATATCAAATGGTTTCATCAACACACTTTGGGCCCCCTGCTTCTTAGCTTGTTCCTCTATCTCCTCTCCGCTAACCATAATCACCGGAATATCCTTTGCAAGCCCATCATTTTTTAGCAATTGTAATACGTCTAAGCCACAGATACCTGGCATGTTATTATCTAATAAAATAAGAGATGGTTTGTTTTCAGACAAAGCATACCCTAAACATTCGTCACCGCTGCCCACTTGTTTTGACTCATAGCCTGCGTTAGCAAGTACCTCAGCAAACAACCTGCGAATGGGTAGCCTATCCTCTACCACTAATATGTACTCGACCACGACCATCTTCCTCCTCCACACATTATACATTCTATGACTAATAGTATATATTTTCAACATATTTTATTAACCGTGAGTTTGTGAAAGAGTTGAATGCAGAGCTTTACAATGGTAGTGAGGTGATAATATGGAAAGTATCCGAAAAGTGGTAGGAAAAAACATACGGTTCTACCGTCTGTCTAAGGGTTTTACACAGGAATTTCTAGCAGAAAAACTTGATGTAAGTAGTACCTATATCGGTTATCTGGAGAGAGGTCAAAAATCCCCTTCGTTGGATCTGATTTCTAGAATATCAAAAGCACTTGAAATTGAGCCTGCTTTACTGCTAACCTCACCCGATAAGTGCGATGATGAAATGAAACGTTTAATGTCCCTACTATCAGACAAAGCACCTTACTCTGTTGCCTTTGTCCATAATATTGCAACTGCTTACTTCAAATCCCTCGAAGACCATGACTACCAAAAGGATCAGTTACATCACCGATAACCAGTAAATTTTGAAAGGATCTCTCTTAACGCTGACAATATTTTTGTCTTCAGTAGTGAACAAGAAACTTGTCCACGTAATGCTTCTTGGCCGTAAATGGCACTATTTTTTACTCCCTAGCTGTGATAATAGCAATAGTCTGATATAATGATCAAATGGGCTCATCCTCGCTTTCGGAGATTGCGGGAAAGAGTGATCTTTGGCTTACTTACGCTACCTTTAACATTGTAGGGGAATTAGTATTAGCTAGTACCCCTTAGCGGCTATGTGCTTTAACTAATGAGTTTGTGCTATAGGGCTGCTTGTCATGAATGGAGACGTCATAAGTATTCCTTGGCAGAATGCTCAAACTTGGAAAATGTACTGAGTATTGAGAGGCACGGGGCTGATCAAGTGGCCATTCTCAAATAGGAAGTAAGTTTAGTTTTTAGGTTAATTTTTTTTATTAAACAGGAGGAGTAACGGTGAATAAAGAAGTGAAGAAGCTTTTAATCAAGAACGGTCAGATTAAAACGATGGCCGGGCGAGAATTTAGGGGTTATATTCTGGTTGAGGGATCTAAAATTGTAGCCCTCGGAGAAACCTTGGACGGGGACATTCCGGCGGATGCTGTTGTAATCGATGCTATGGACTGTCTCGTCATGCCAGGGATGATTGACGCTCATTGTCATGTAGGAATTGGCGAAGAGATTTACCGGTGGGAAGGGGAAGACTTCAATGAAATGACCGATCCTGTGACTCCGGACATGCGAGCGATTGATGGAATTAACCCAGAAGATGAGGGTTTTCGCGATGCTCGACTAGGAGGAGTGACGGCGGTATTTACTGTTCCAGGAAGTGCCAATGTGATTGGAGGAACAGGGGTCGTCATGAAGACGGTTGGTAAAATCGTAGATAAGATGATTGTGCGCGATCCTGCAGGTTTGAAAGTGGCATTTGGGGAAAATCCTAAAATGGTCTACGGTGAACAAAAGAAAATGCCCATGACCCGGATGGGGACTGCGGCACTTCTGCGTCAGGCCTTAGTGGATGCCCAGGTGTACCGAGATAAACTAATCGAAGGAAAAGAAGATTCGGATAAACTTCCGGAACGAGATTTAGGTCTGGAAACTCTTGTTAAAGTGATTAACCGCGAAATTCCTCTGCGGGCGCATGCTCATCGTGCGGATGATATTATGACAGCAATTCGTATTGCCCGAGAATTCGGAGCCGATCTAGTGATTGAACATTGTACGGAAGGACACAAAATTGCCGAAGAACTTGCGGAGATGGGTTATCCGGCGGTGGTAGGTCCTCTGCTGACGAATCGTGCCAAAGTGGAACTTAAGGATAAGTCCTTTAAAACCCCAGGTGTTTTAGCTAGAGCTGGGGTGAAAGTAGCAATTATGACGGATCACTCTGTCACACCGATTGAACAGCTTCCGCTCTGTGCGGCCTTAGCCTGCAAAGCAGGGATGGACATCGAGGATGCTTTACGCGCCATTACGATTAATCCGGCTGAGATTTTGGGTGTCTCCGATCGGATAGGGACCCTTGAGGTAGGAAAAGATGCTGATATAGTCATTTGGAGTGAGCACCCCTTGTTAATCACCGCCCGTCCACTCTATGTGATTATTGACGGTGAGATCGTGAGTCCCGAACCGAAGGAAGGCGGATTAAAGGAATGACTTCTAAATCACCTTCTGGACTCCCGATTGCTGCAGGCATCGGGATGTCTGTGATTTGGGGTTTCTCCTTTTTATTTACTAAGGAGACACTAGATCATACCTTTCCGCTCCAACTACTTGGCTTTCGCTTCGCAGCTGCTGCGCTAGTGCTGACTTTATTGAAAGCGACGGGCTTAATCAAGATTAATCTGAAAGGGAAACCGATCTCATCCTTACTTCTACTCGCTCTCTTTCAGCCGGGTCTTTACTTCATAGGGGAAACTTGGGGTGTTAAGTGGACCTCGGCCTCTGAGGCCGGCATGGTGATCGCTTTGGTTCCCGTAGCCATTGCAACCATGGCCGCAATTTTCCTGAAGGAGAAACTCAATGCTAAGCAGGTACTTTCGATCGGGGCCTCTGTCGTCGGCGTGATGATCATCGTATCTGTTCAAGGGGGCCTTCAGTTTGGAGAACATCTCTGGGGAATTCTTGCTCTTCTCGTAGCGGTATTGGCTGCAGGCGCTTATAGTATTTTGTCAAGACATTCTTCACGGAGTTTCAATTCCCTGGAGATCACCTTTGTCATGATGTGGGCGGGAACCGTGATCTTTAATGTACTAGGTATCGGGCAAAGCGTAATTCAAGGGGAATTGATATCTTATCTAAAACCGCTTCAATTGACGGGTGTGCTATGGGCAATTTTTTACCTGAGCGCTATTTCGTCTGTGCTGGCTTTTTTCCTTTCAAACTATATGTTTAGTGCCTTGCCCGTTTCTCAGACTGCACCGATTTTTAACCTTATCACGGTCGTAGCGGTTTTTTCAGGAGTGTTTTTTCGCGGAGAGCAGTTTGGCTGGATTCATGCTATTGGAATCAGTCTGATTATTTTAGGAGTTTGGGGTACGAATATCTTTGGAAAGACTACCGCCACATCCCTTGCGGAGAGTGCATAGCATTTCGAGTATTGAGGGGCGATGGATGAGGGGATTTAGCACCGGGGATTGGATACGTTCTGAAAAACTTATAATGACCTTGGATCTAGGTAACACTAAATTCGAGGCTCGATAGTTATGGTTTTAATAGATAAAAACTTGGAGAAGGAAAAAAGTCTTAGGAAAGGAAAAGGTTAGGTTTGTCCAAGTTTTCTTAATCAATGATTATGGATTACAGAGCAACGAGTGCAACAGTTGAGCAAACTCGGGAGTGGGGCAAACAGTTAGGAGCATGTTTGCGGGGTGGAGATGTCGTTGCCCTGATCGGGGATCTCGGTGCTGGGAAAACGGCCTTCGCGCAAGGAGTTGGTAAGTCATTAGGGGTCACGAGTCATATGACTAGCCCAACCTTCACATTTCAACAAGAGTATAGCGGCCAACTTTCTGGAACGGGGACAGGAACCAAGGTCCGTTTGATTCATATGGATCTCTATCGGCTCCAGCGTCCAGAAGAAGTGGAAGTCATCGGGGTTGAAGATGCCTTTGAAGAGGATGTTGTGTGTCTGATTGAATGGCCTAAAATTGCCGAGGACTATTTACCGGAAATTAGATTAGAAGTTGAAATCCTTGGCAGTGGAGAATCCCTGCGCGAAATTATCTTTCGTCCCCGAGGACCTGAGTGGGAGCAACGCATAGTAGACCTGAATATTTGAGGAGAGGTTCGGAGGAGCCGATGAAATACTTAACGATTGATACGACAACAAAAGTGACCGCAGTAGCTTTAGCTGAAGATGGACGGCTGATCGGAGAAGGGTTTTTACATACCACTAAGACGCACTCCGAGCGTATTATTCCAATGCTCGATCAATTGCTGACTGCCGCAGATTGGTCACTAGGGGATTTGGATATGGTTGGTGTGGTACGTGGCCCAGGTTCGTTTACTGGAATACGGATCGGAATCGCTACGGCACAGGGATTAGCACAGGTGTTAAAGCTTCCGCTGGTTGCTGTAGTTTCCCTCGATACCCTTGCCTGGGCGGGTTTAGGTAGAACGGAAGACATTGTTCCCATCTTGGATGCGCGCAAGAATGAGTGGTATACGGCACGTTATCGTTGGACGCGAGGGAACGAGAAGGCGGAGTGTATAACACCCCCTCAAGCGTTACCCAAAGATCAATGGTTAGAACAATTGAGGGAATTGGAGCGTCCGATTTGCTTTGTTGGAGATGCTGTGGTCAAAGCTAAGGATCAGATTGAGGCTGTGATGGGGGAGCAAGCTTTAATTTTACCAGAGTATATTAATTTACCCCGGGGTGCTTATGCCGTTCAAGCGGTTTGGCAACGTTGGCAGGAAACGGGCAGGGGAGAACGAGTTGAACCTTACTACATTCGCTTTTCTGAAGCAGAGGTCAATTGGGCAAAGAAAGAGGAAGCGCGAAGGAGAGAGGGGCATGAATAATGGGATTGTACGTCCCATGACGATCAACGATCTCCCAGCCATCTTAGAAATCGAGCGTGATTCCTTTACCACCCCTTGGTCTATGCAGGCTTTTAAAGCTGAGCTCATCGATAATGAGTATGCGCGCTATTATTGTTTAGAGTTAGGCGGTCAAGTGATTGGGTACATGGGACTGTGGTATATCCTTGATGAGGGACATATTACGAATATTGCCATTACTCCTGGCTACCGGGGGCAACATGGGGGGGAGTTCCTAATGCGTTATGTGATGAAGAAAATGGTGGAGGAGGGTATGGAGCGAATGACTCTGGAAGTCCGCGCTTCGAACAGCTCTGCCCAATCATTATATAGTCGATTAGGCTTTACCACGGCAGGAGTTCGTAAAGGGTATTATGCGGATACGGGAGAGGACGCTTTGATTATGTGGACGGAACTGAAAATGGAAGTGAATGTGACGTGACGATGAGTCTGAACAACGAGGTTATAATCTTAGGAATAGAAACGAGCTGCGATGAGACTTCTGCGGCTGTTTTAGTGAACGGGACGGAATTACGCAGTCATGTCATATCCTCCCAGATTACGACGCATCAAAAATATGGCGGAGTTGTACCGGAAATTGCCTCGCGGGAGCATAGCTTACATCTTCAACCCGTCGTACAGCAAGCTTTAGATGAGGCAAGGCTTACGTTTCAAGATTTGTCGGCCATCGCTGTGACCTATGGCCCTGGATTGGTCGGTTCCTTATTGGTCGGGGTTTCTGGTGCGAAGGCCATGGCCTATGCTGCGGGAATTCCACTGCTTGGCATTAATCATTTGGAAGCACATATCTATGCCAACTTTTTGCTCCATCAAGATATCGAATTCCCTTTCCTAGCCCTGCTAGTCTCGGGAGGGCATACTCATCTTATTTTCTTTGAAGCACATGGCCAGTATAAGGTTTTGGGGCATACACGAGACGATGCCGCAGGGGAAGCCTTAGATAAAGTGGCTAGAACCCTAGGCTTAGGTTATCCAGGAGGACCTCAGATTCAAAAAATCGCTCAAGAGGGGAATGCGCAAGCCTTTAAGTTTCCTCGGGCTATGTTAGAGCCGGGGAGCTTGGATTTTAGCTTCAGTGGTATGAAATCGGCGGTTTTAAATACCTTGAATTCTGCCCGCATGAAAGAAGAGACACTAAGCGTTCCAGACATTGCCGCTTCTTTTCAGCAGGCAGTGGTCGATGTCTTAGTCCGAAAAACCTTGCTGGCCATCGAGGAAACCGGAGTTAAGACGCTGCTTCTTGCAGGCGGAGTAGCAGCTAATAGCTTGCTGCGCGAAACACTGGGCGAGACGTTGGGCGAGCGGAGTGTAAGGCTGGTGTATCCATCCCCCATTTTATGTACGGATAACGGAGCCATGATCGCGACGGCAGGGTATTATCATTATTTAGCTGGGGACTTCGCACCTTGGACACTAAACGCAGTTCCGGGACTGGGACTTGTGTAATTAGTACAAAAAAATCCCCGCGTCCAGGGATTTTCTTGCGCAATGTGTTTCGTGAATTGGCTCCTTCTATAAGGTAATACGCATCGCGAGTTGCGAGATGAGGGTCTGGAAAAATTCTACAGTACTAGTTTAGGAAAAACAATGAAAACAAATAAACGAAAAATGCCGGTTACTAGGGGAAAAAAACCTTGTGTCCGGCGTTTTTTATTACCCTTACAGTATGTGCAAAAATAGTTCAAGACGAAAAAGGGAAGCATATGTTCTGTGGATAAGGTAGACCTGTGGATAATGTGGATAAGTCTGTAGATAAGTCAGTGGTGCGGCTTTGCAGTTTTACCTATATTTCGTCCGTTTAGGATAACATTACCCACAGGTCCTGTGGATAATGTGGATAAGTCTGAGACAAGGCGGAAATACAAGTTTTGAAATGTGGATAATGTTGTGGGTTGAACTACGCCTGATTTAGCAATAAGCTTAAATCGCCTAGACGGTATGTTTGGAAAAGACTAGACTTCTGATCCAGCAACAGAAACCTCGAATTTTCGGGTTAAGACCTTATTGCGTCTTATAATCAGAGAAATTACAAAATATTTAATTTATCTGATATTTGCAGAAGGAATTTACCTTTATTAATCGAATAATTCTTAATGCACGAGATTTTACCGAAAGGGAAGCTCTAACATGAATGAGGAAAAACAGTATTCCAAGCATGAAGTACGCAAATCGTGTTTAAAACAGCGGGCCGCTATGGGAGAGAAGGAGAGAAAAAGTAATAGTTTGCTGATTCAGCAAAAAGTTGAGGATTTACCGGAATTCCAAAAAGCTCAAGCAGTGATGTTATTTCTTAACTTCCGCGATGAAGTAGAAACAACTGCCTTGGCGGAGGCCACGATTGCGTATAAGAAAAAGCTAATCTTACCTCGTTGTGCACCCCATGGGATACTTCTTCCACTTGAAGTACGCGATCTAGCTGTGGATCTTGAACCGGGAGCTTGGGGAATTCGCGAACCTAAGCTTTCAAATCAAGAAGTAGAACCTTCAGTAATCGATTTAATCATCGTGCCTGGGGCAGGTTTTGACCTACAAGGGAATCGTTTGGGGTATGGGGGCGGTTTTTACGATCGCTTCTTTATGTTGTTAAATCCCTTAACACCTAAGGTCGCTCTTAGTTTCGAATGTCAGGTTATTTCACAAGTACCCGTTGACCAACACGACATCAAAATGACCATGTTGATCACAGAAAGAACAATCTATAATTTTAGTACTATAGGAATTCAATAGGGGGGATTTATTTGAGCACCGCGTGTGAGGAGTTAGTAGACCCAAAGGAAATAAAGTTGGATGAAATCATCAAAAAGTATCGACATGAGAATGGGCCTCTGATCCCAATTTTACAAGGGGCCCAAGAGGTTTATGGTTATTTGCCTGCCCATGTGATAAAGCACATTAGTAAAGGGACTCGTATCCCGTTGGCGAGAATTTATGGTGTGGTCACATTCTATGCTCAGTTCCGTCTTACGCCTGTGGGACGAAATCTAATCAATGTCTGTTTGGGAACGGCTTGCCATGTTCGTGGAGGAGCTAAGGTACTAGATACTATAGAAAAAGAACTAAAGATTAAAGACGGAGCTACGACGGACGATGGGCGGTTTACTTTAGAAATCGTGGCCTGTATTGGAGCCTGTGGTCTTGCACCGGTTATATCTATTAATAATGAGGTTCATGGACGATTAGTACCGGAGAGCATTGCCGGGATATTTGCTAAATACGAGTAGGGGGATAAAGGGATGGCTGAGAACCAACGGATTCTAGTTTGTGCAGGGACGGGATGTGCCTCTTCGGGAGCACTGCCGATCATCGAAATCTTGAAAGAGGAAATCAAGCGGCAAGGACTTGAAGATACCGTAAGCGTTGTTGGTACCGGGTGTCAAGGCTTTTGTGAAAAAGGACCAACGCTCGTTATTGAACCCCATAATACGTTATATACCCGGGTCACTGCGGATGATGTGGCAGAGATCGTAGCCCAAGATATTGTGAAAGGGGAGCGAGTTGAACGTCTTCTTCTAATAGACCAAACAACTCAAAAACCAGTAAGTTCACTCTCCGAAATTAAATTTTTCGCCAAGCAACATCGAATAGTACTTAGTAATTGCGGTGTGATTGATCCTAAGAAAATTGAAGAATACACGGCACGGGAAGGCTATAAAGGCATCCAAAAAGCGCTTAAAGAAATGTCTCCCGAAGAGGTCATGGAAGAAGTTAAGAAGTCAGGGCTTCGTGGTCGTGGTGGTGCTGGTTTCCCTGCAGGCGTAAAGTGGGGTTTCTGCCGTCAAACGCCAAGTGATAAAAAATATATTATTTGTAACGCTGACGAAGGAGATCCTGGAGCATTCATGGACCGCAGTGTGCTGGAGGGGGATCCACATTCCGTTATTGAGGGAATGCTGATCGGGGCTTATGCCATCGGAGCAGACGAAGGATACGTTTACTGTCGTGCAGAATATCCATTAGCTATCAAGCACTTGGAAATTGCGATTAAGCAAGCTCAGGAGGCTGGCTATTTAGGAGATAATATTCTGGGCTCAGGCTTTAATTTCCGTCTCAATGTGTTCGCTGGAGCTGGAGCTTTTGTCTGCGGAGAAGAAACTGCCTTAATGGCTTCTATTGAAGGTAAGCGCGGTATGCCGAGAGTTCGCCCACCATTTCCGGCAGTAAGCGGGCTATGGGGAAAACCAACCAATATCAATAACGTTGAAACCTGGTCCAATGTTCCGCACATTTTACGCAACGGGGCAGAGTGGTATGGCCAATTTGGTACTGAAAAAAGTAAAGGAACGAAGATCTTTGCTTTGACGGGTAAGGTTAACAATACTGGTTTGGTGGAAGTTCCAATGGGCACAACCCTACGGGAGATTATCTTTGACATTGGGGATGGAATTCAAGGCGGTAAGAAGTTCAAAGCAGTGCAAATTGGAGGCCCATCGGGTGGATGTTTGCCTGAAGACATGCTTGATCTCGCCGTGGATTATGATACTTTGACGCAAGCAGGAGCAATGGTTGGCTCCGGAGGACTAGTCATTATGGATGAGACCACTTGTATGGTGGATATTGCCCGTTATTTCTTAAACTTTTCCAAGAAAGAATCTTGTGGTAAATGTACCCCCTGTCGAGAGGGAACCACGCGGATGTACGAGATTCTGGATAGAATCACCAAAGGAGAAGGAAAAGAGGAAGATCTTGATACGTTAGAGACCCTTGCCCTAACGATTAAAGAGACATCCCTGTGTGGATTGGGTCAGTTTGCACCCAGCCCCATTCTGGCAACCTTAAAATACTTTAGACATGAGTATGAAGCCCATATTCGTGACCATAAATGTCCCGCTCATAACTGCACAGCCTTGCTGAGTTATACCATTGATGTGGAGAAATGCAAAATGTGTAGTCTCTGTGCTAAAAACTGTCCGACTAATTGTATTACAGGGGATAAAAAGACTCAGACTCCGTATGTCATTAATGAAGAGAATTGCATCAAATGCGGAACCTGTATGGAAAAATGCAAGTTTGGTGCAGTTAGTCGAGCCTAATCTAAGGGTCCGGACGGACCCGAATGGACAAACTGAGAGGAGTGAATCACTTGGAGTGGCTTACATTAACAATTGATGGACGTGAAGTCAGCGTACCGAAAGGGACGACCGTTCTTGACGCCTGTCGTACGAATAATATTCCGATTCCTACATTGTGTCATGCCCCGGAGCTTACCTCTGCGGGTGCCTGCCGTTTATGTGTTGTTCAAATCGAGGGGATGCGCAATCTTCCCCCGGCTTGCGTCACACAAGCAGCACAGGGCATGAAAGTAGAAACTCAAAACAAAAAAGTGCGCACTGCACGCAAAACGATCTTAGAGTTAATAGTAGCAAACCACCCCTTAGACTGTATGACCTGCCAGAAAATGGGGGACTGTTCTTTAGCAGAGTATGCTTATGAATATGGGGTAACTGGTGAAGTTTACCATGGGGAAAAACGTAACCTTCCGATTGATGATGGAAATCCTTTCATCTTGCGGGATCCCAATAAATGTATCCTCTGTGGAAAATGTATCAAGGCTTGCACTGAGATCCAAGGAAAAAGCATTTTAGACTTTTCATTTCGCGGATTTGATACCCAGGTGGGTCCGGCCTTCAATTTACCCTATAACGAGTCGGATTGTGATTTCTGTGGATCCTGTGTCTCGGTCTGTCCAGTAGGGGCACTGGTAGAGAAGCAAATGGTCGGTAAGGGACGTCCTTGGGAAGTCTCTAAAGTCCAAACGACCTGCCCGTTCTGTGGCGTAGGATGTAACTTTGACCTGAATGTCAAAGACGGAAAAGTGATCGGGGTGACCTCGAATCCGGATGCGCCAGTTAATGGCAAGGCTTTATGTGTCAAAGGTCGCTTTGGGATGGACATGATTTATAGTGAAAATCGTGTAACTACTCCTCTGATTAGAAAAGATGGGGTATTAGTCCCTGCAGAATGGGATGAGGCCTTAGATTTAATCGCTACGAAGTTAGGTGAGATCAAGAAGACTTATGGACCTAACTCTATTGCTGCCTTAAGTTCGGCTCATTGTACGAACGAGGAAAATTATCTCATGCAAAAATTCATGCGCGCGGTCATCGGTACGAATAATATCGATCACTGCGCAAGGACCTGACACGCTCCCACTGTGGCCGGTCTGGCCACTTCATTTGGATCCGGAGCGATGACTAACTCTATTAATGAGATTCCGAACACCAAAGTCATGTTTGTAATTGGTTCAAACGCGACAGAGGCTCATCCTGTAATTGGGACAAAAATGAAGCAAGCCCTCGCCAAGGGAGCCAAGCTGATCGTGGTCGATCCTCGACAAATTGATCTGGCTGACCATTCCGATGTTTGGTTAAGGCTTCGTCCGGGAACAGATATTGCTCTGATCAACGGAATTATGAACATTATTCTTGCCAACGGGTGGGAAGATAAAGCATTTATTGAAGAACGTACCGAAGGCTTTGAAAAAGTCCGGGAAGCCGTTCAAAAATATACTCCCGAGGTCGTAAGTCAAATAACGGGAGTTCCGGTAGAACAGCTGGAAGAAGCTGCAAGAATTTACGCGACTGCCGAACGGGCTCAGATTTTTTACACCTTAGGGATTACAGAGCATACCTGTGGTACGGATAACGTCATGAGTCTGGCGAACTTAGCCATGCTTACAGGTAATCTTGGTAAAGAGAGTTCGGGTGTTAACCCAATGCGTGGGCAAAATAATGTTCAGGGCGCCTGCGATATGGGGGCACTGCCTAACGTTTATCCTGGTTACCAACAAGTCATAAACCCTGAAGTACGGGCCAAATTCGAAGCTGCTTGGGGAGTTCCTCTCGACCTTAATCCTGGCTTTATGATTCCTGACATGTTTGATGCAGCGGTTAGTAAAAATCTGCGGGCATTGTATGTTTTGGGCGAAGATCCAGTCATTACAGATGCTGATGCGAACCATGTTCGCAAAGGCCTTAAGGCTCTTGACTTCCTGGTAGTCCAAGAAATCTTCTTGTCAGAAACTGCAAAATTGGCGGATGTCGTCTTACCTGGGGCTAGTTATGCTGAGAAGACAGGTACCTTCTCCAATACTGAGCGGCGAGTGCAAATGGTCAATCAAGCAATTAAACCGATCGGTAACGCTAAGACAGATGGAGAGATCATTTGTGCCTTAGCAACTCGAATGGGTTACCCCTTCGAGTATCAATCTTCGGAAGAAGTCATGCAGGAAATTGCCAAACTTACTCCTCAATTTGCAGGGATTACCCATGAGCGTTTAGGAACGCAAGGCTTGCAATGGCCGGTGCCGCATGCGGAACATCCCGGAACCAAGTTCTTGCATGAAGGGAAATTCAACCGTGGCAAAGGGCTCTTTGTGGCGATTGATAATCAGCTGCCTGCGGAATTACCGGATGAGGAGTATCCATTCTTACTCAATACCGGGCGTAAACTTTCCCATTATAACGTTTTCACTCAACACTCTCCATCTCTGGAAACCTATTCGCCTGAAGAGTTAGCAGAGATTAATCCCTCAGATGCCAAACGGCTCAAACTGGAAGAGGGCGAAGTCGTCCAAATCTCTTCCCGTCGTGGTGAATTAAAAACCAAAATCATAATCACGGAACGGGTGCCAGTGGGTATGGTCTTTATGACCCTTCACTACTTTGATTCTCCAACCAACGTACTCACCAATGGTGCGTATGATAAAGTCACTAAAACCTACGAGTATAAAGTGTGTGGCGTACAAATTTCAAAAATTAGCTAAGTTCTTAAAGGGACCCTTAAAGGGGTCCCTTTTACTATGGGCACGCGTGTTGGGGGCGTGTTAAAAGGACCGTCCCCCCCAACACATCCCCCTAAAACCGTACGGAAAATGGGCCTTCAATAATGAAGGCCCTTGTTTTTTAGAGCTTGGCGCCAGCCAAGTTTTTCTTATGTGTCGGATACTTAGTTGGGGACATTCCTGTCCCGAAGAACAGCTTTTACTTCAGCAGGTGTGTCCCCTTTCCGCAAATAACCTATTTGTCCATGATACGGTTCATAAGGCGCATTGAACACATTTCCCCACACATCGTGCAGCTATCCTGATGCTCAGGAGAGGACTCTTGGCGATAGCGCTCGGGCTTTTCACGATCCAAGGCTAAACCAAACATTACTTCCCAATTCAAATCTTGTCTGGCTTGGCTCATCTTCCTGTCCCACTCAGCGGCTCCAGGTATCCCTTTAGCGATATCCCCGGCATGAGCTGCGATCTTGACTGCAACGATTCCTTCGCGTACGTCATCTAAAGTGGGCAAACGAAGGTGTTCGGCCGGCGTCACATAGCAGAGAAAATCTGCTCCTGCTGAGGCGGCTAAAGCTCCGCCGATCGCACTGGTGATGTGATCGTAACCAGGAGCAACGTCCGTGACTAACGGCCCTAAAATGTAGAAGGGTGCTCCGTGGCAAAGCTTTTTTGCCAACTGAACATTAGCCACAACTTCATGCAAGGGAACGTGGCCGGGTCCTTCAATCATGACTTGAACATTGCGTTTCCAAGCCCTTCGAGTTAATTCTCCCATCACGATCAATTCGGAAATTTGAGCTCCGTCTGTGGCATCGGCAATGCTTCCCGGTCGGCAGGCATCCCCTAGGCTCAAGGTCACATCGTATTCCGCACAGATATCCAGAAGATCATCAAAATACTCGTAAAAAGGGTTTTCCTGCCCGGTCAATTCCATCCAGGCGTATAGTAAAGATCCTCCCCGAGAAACGATGTTGGTAACTCGGGAGGTTTGACGGAAATGCTGAGCAGTTTCCCTGTTGATGCCAGCGTGGATGGTAACAAAATCAACGCCGTCTCGGGCGTGCTGTTCCACCACAGCTAAGAATTCCTGGGGTGTAATGTCTTCCAATTTTTTATCTAAATAGCCAAGGGCATCATACATAGGAACAGAGCCGATCATAGCAGAGGACATTTCGATGAGCCGGTGGCGGAATTCGATAGTTTTACCGTAGTTGCTAAGGTCCATAATTGCTTCCGCTTTCATGTCTAGAGCCATGCGTACTTTGGCCAGCTCACTGTCGAGGTTGGCACACTCCGGAGAGATACCTAAATTGACATTAATCTTCGTCTTAAGTCCAAGACCAACGCCCTCCGGACTCAAAGATGTGTGATTGATGTTAGCGGGGATGGCAATGCTGCCCGCTGCCACCCGGAGCCTAATTTCTTCAACAGTAAGCCCCTCTTTGTCAGCAACCGTTCGCATTGCCGCCGTGATTACTCCATTTTTAGCCTGTTCCATTTGTGTACTCATCTAATCACATTCCTTCTTAAACTTTTCTTATAGTTGGGTATTGTGTTCCATAATGAACTGTAAACGCTTAATCTTGCTCATAATATCCGGATTTCCTACAATCTCGGTGACTAAGGCGACAGTCCGGGCCCCCGCCTGGATCACTTCAGCCAGATTGTGCTCTTTGATTCCGCCGATCGCGACAAAGGGGATATCTAAATTCTTGACGACGTAATCTAAATAGTCCAGTCCCACTGGATCGCACACATCGATTTTTGTCTTGGTGGCAAACAACGGTCCTACTCCGATGTAATCTGCGCCACCGCTTACCGCGGCCAATGCTTGGGCCGGCGAATGGGTAGAAACCCCAATCAGGAGATCGTGGCCAACTAACTCGCGCACCTTCGACAACGGCAAATCGTCTTGTCCGATATGTACGCCATCGGCGCCCACTGCTAGAGCCAGATCTAAGTGGTCGTTGATAATAAACAAGGCACCGTATTGTTGGGTCATGGCTCGCAACACCAGACACTCTTCATACATTTCCCTAACCTTCTTGGACTTCTCCCGGTACTGAAGGATCGGTACGCCGCTGGCTACGATCTCACTGGCCACCTCGATATTGCTCCGGCCTTGAGAGTGAAGCTCAGAGGTAAGGGCATAAATGCCTACGGGAAGGGTATGCCTATTTGAAAGTCCATTCAGTCCAGTCATTAAATGGTTCATTGTGCTACAGCATTCCTTTCCCGCATATTCACCCAGTCACAAAAAGCTGGTAGATAGCCTTTGGCCCGGATCATTTGTACTACTTCCGGAACGGATCGTTCGTCAGCAATTTCAAATTGGGCACTGCCTACGTTGTCTGTCTCACTATAACCACCAACGGAAGTGAGAGCGCCGGCCGAGATTCGTGTAATTCCGAGGGGAAGCAAATTTTCCCGCATTTGCGGACTTTCTCGTGTGGACAAGGTAAGCCCAGCCCGAGGTAGAAACAATCGGTAAGCCAGAATAATTTGAACTAAAGCGGCATCCGTTACGGGAGTCGCAAATGAGCTAAAACTGCCGGCATAGGGCCTAAGGCGTGGTACTGAAATAGCTACTTCGACCCCGGGGTACTTTCTTTGCAAGTAGTCGGCATGGAGTGCTGAATAAAAGGCATCCCGCCGCCAGTCCGAGATACCTAAGAGCGCTCCGATGTTTATGGAGGAGATTCCAGCAGAACAGGCTCGCTCCGGTGCCTCCAAGCGGTAGTGATAATCCCGCTTTGGTCCGGAAGGGTGTACCAGAGCATAGGTGCTTTCCTGGTAGGTTTCTTGAAAAAGAGTGACAGAATCAACCCCCGCCTCGTACAAACGTCGGTATTCCTCAGTGGATAGGGGATACACTTCAAGTCCCAGTGAGGCAAACATTGGTCGTAAAGCACGGACGCATTGCTCGATGTAAGCGGGTCCGCTTTGTGAGCGGGATTCTCCCGTCAAGAGCAGCAAATGTTGCAGCCCAGTCGATGAGATGGCTTCACCTTCCTTTATAGCCTGTTCGACGCTTAGCTTGCACCGTACAATTTCGTTTCCAGCGTGGAAACTACAATACAGGCAGCTATTGCTACAAAAATTAGCAAGATATAAGGGAGTGAACAAACCGATCGTGCGGCCGAAATGGCGGATAGTTAAAGCTTGAGCCTTTTTGGCCATTGGCTCTAGGTATGGTTGGGCAGCTGGGGAAAGCAAGATCGCCAAATCTTCTGGGAGAACAGTTTCACGGGCTAACACCCGCTCTACGTCTACTCTGCTATAACTCGTCCAGATCGATTCTGGGAGCCTTTGTTGCCATTCAGTCTTTTGCTCGTAGAACATACGTTAACCCTCCTGCAAAAAACCAGTCAAGGGGGAAGACGCCTCGGCTGTTACTCGTCGTTCTCCCGGTCCAGCTAAATAGCCCAGCCGTCCTGCGGCTACGGCCAAGCGGAAGGCTTGGGCCATGAACACCGGATCTCCTGCTGTCGCAATTGCCGTATTTACAAGTACGGCAGCCGCTCCCATTTCCATGGCCTCTGCTGCCTCGGATGGTCGTCCGATGCCAGCATCGACAACAATCGGTAGGGAAATTTCCTCGATCAAAATCCGAATAAGTTCTTTGGTTTGTAAGCCACGGTTGCTTCCAATTGGTGACCCTAAGGGCATAATTGCTGCCGCGCCGGCATCCTGCAGACGCCTGGCTGCCCCCAAATCCGGGCTCATATAAGGAAGTACCACAAATCCATCGTTCGCGAGTTGTTCTGTGGCCCGAATCGTCTCCCAATTATCCGGCAAAAGGTAGCGTTGATCCTGTACAACCTCGATTTTAACCCAGTTCCCGCAGCCGGCAGCCTGAGCCAAGCGGGCGATTCGCACGGCTTCCTCAGCAGTGCGTGCACCGGAGGTATTCGGCAATAAAATGGTGTTCTGAGGTAAGTAATTTAGAATATTCTCCTGAGGGTTTTTCCAATCTACTCGGCGTAAAGCCATTGTTACCACCTGGGAGCCGCTAGCTTCCAGTACTCGGGGCACAATTTCATGAGACGAAAATTTACCGGTTCCTACGAACAGACGACTGAGTAAATTGACTCCTCCGATGAGTAAACTGTCATCCGATGGATTTATACCCTGTATGATATCGTTCACGGTATCAGCCACCTCCCATAAAAATTAAGATTTCCAAACTATCGCCATCACTTATTGCAGTACTTTGCCAGAGCTCTTGTTTTAGAATTTTCCCATTGAGCTCCACGACCCCAGCTTTTAGGGTCACAGCTTTGTTTTCGAGCAACTGGAATACGGTACATTCTGGGGTAAGCTCCTGCGCTTCACCGTTTAGAATAATCTGCAACAGACCATCCTCCTTTCATCTGTTCTTCATACCTTTTTGCTAAGGATTCCCGTCTCACTACCAAGGAACCAGGGAGGGTATAAACTAAAAAAAAATGAGAACTGCGGTAAGCAGTTCTCATTTATACTTCTATAAGCATAACGATTAGCTTCCCTCCGCTGGTATTAACCAGATCAGGTTCAAAGGGATCGAGTTTCCTCATCTCAGCCCCGAAGGGCGCCCCTAGCAAAAAGACGTATTTAGTTGTGAGTGGGCATTATTTGCCTGCGTTAGTATTACATCTATGCCATTATATAACTAAAAGAGTTAAGGTGTAAATATTGAATAAAGTATATTGAAAAATTTGAGTTTTTCTCTCGGGGAAATTGATTAGCTATGGTGTCAGGATTTCTAACGTGACAGTAAGAGTTTGATGAGTTATCCTTACAGCCCTTGGTGGCTAAGTTAAGAATAGATCATCTCCGCTTTTTCCGCTCAAACCGGGGTGACTATCAAATCGTACTGTACCCACTGGAATTTTCTGTTCTACAGCTTCAACGATCTTTGCCGTCCCAATGTTACCAAATCCTCCGCATAATTCCAACACCTGAACTCCTTCAGTAACCAGTTGTTGTGCAAGAATAACAGCTTCCTGATAATTTTGGACTCCCCGAATGAGTAGAGTAACCTGTGGAGTTTGAATATCTGCCTGATGTAGTGAAGGGTCGGCTTGAGGTGCAAGGAAAATAAAGGCGGCTTTTAATGACAATTAAATCACATCCTCTCCATACTAATTTATTTTTGGATTCACAGAGTAGAACGGAAAAACAAGTGCATACCTGTGATGACTATAATAAACATGCAATTCATATGCCAAGAAGTTTCATCCAATCGTGAGACTCCCACTTCTTGTAAGTGGGAGTGGTACCCCGTACTCTGCTTCGGTGACGAAAGCCTCCTTTCCCAATAGGACCGCTTGGCGGCGAAGGAAGTAGACTCCATCCTACGGCGCGATAGTATTCGTTAGTGGATCTGCGCCTTCGGCATAAGTCTATCCTACGCCGATAGGTATGCTTTTCGGGTTTGCGGCTACGGCGATACTCTCCACTGGATACTATCGTACTGGAGACTTACGTCACCGAAGTCTCGATGTTCAACTTTTGTTGAACGAGTTCACTAGGCTTGGCATATGAATTGCATATTGATATTAAGAAAAGATATAAGGATGAAAATAAAGAAGAATACCCGAAGGCTAAAATTGGCTGAATTACTAACGTGCATTAATAAAAGGAGGCACTATTTATTGTTCGATTTTCGTCCACTGTTCGAAAACCGAACAGTGGACATGATCGACAAACTACTATATTAAAGGAGGACTCTAGTGGTGATAAATTGGCGACTACTTGACAATAATCCATTAATTTCAGCTGACCACATGGCTTTAGACGAGGTCCTGCTTGCTTCCCGAAGCGCAGGGAAATGCCCGAATACATTGCGCTTTCTCCAATTTTCTCCCCGTTGTGCTCTATTGGGTTTGCATCAAGCGGTAGAGTTAGAAATTGATGAAGAATATTGTCGGAGAGAAAGTATTGAAATCAACCGTCGTATCACAGGAGGGGGAGCGATTTTTTGGGGACCGTCCGAACTAGGATGGGAAATTTATGCGGGTAAGGATTGGCTGGCGGGAAGAAATCTCGATGAGGTTTATAAGCTGTTGTGTGAAGTTATGGTCAAAGCATTGGCCGATCTTGGAGTAAAGGCAATGTTCCGGCCCCGTAACGATATTCAAGTTGGTAATCGTAAGATTTGCGGTACAGGGGGGGCAGAATTAGACAAAGCCTTTGTCTTCCAATGCTCTTTACTTGTTGATTTTGACGTTAAGAGCATGGTCAAGGTACTGAAAATTCCAATGGAAAAAATAAGTGATAAAAATATTAGCGCGGTAGAGGACCGGGTAACGTGGCTTAAAAGAGAGCTCGGTCAGGTTCCGGATATGTCCAAGATTAAAGAAGTCATTTGTGCGGCATTCACATCTGTTATGGATATGCAATTTATTAGGGACGAACTTAATTCATGGGAAGAGGCATTATTTCGAGAGAAAAGAATGTATTTTCATTCGCCTGAATGGATTTATAAAGTTCATTTATCAACTGAGGCGGGAGAAATAAAGGAAGCTTGCCTTAAAACACCAGGCGGATTAATCCGGGTGGTTGTCAAGACGGAGTTAATGGCACGAGTTTTGAAAAGCGTATTAATTAGCGGGGATTTCTTTACACATAATCCGTCGGTTATCTTTGAGCTTGAGGCCCGTTTAAAAGATTGTCCCTTGGAAGGGGACAAAATTGAGGAGATAATCAGGTCCTTTTTCAAGGCTTACCCAGATCAAATTCCCGGTGTGAGCGCTCAGGATGTGGAGTCATGTGTGCGCAGTGCCTTAAGATGAACGCTGAGTTTGAAATTGACGAGCCTCCTATTTTGGCTAAATCTGATGTTGTAGTAATCGGAGCTGGCCCAGCGGGTAGCTCCGCTGCCGCTACAGCGGCTGCCGGTGGGGTTTCGGTTTTGATGTTGGACAAGAAAGAGCATATAGGTTTACCAGTTCAATGTGCAGAGTATGTACCGTTGAGTTTAGCTGCAGAAGTACCTGTTCCGGCTGCTTGTATAGCTCAAAGGGTGGAAGGTTTCATTACCTATATTCATCGAGAACAAGTGGCTCAAACACGGGCACCAGGTTACATACTTAACCGGGATGTCTTTGATCGTTATTTAGCTGAGAGAGCAGTTCAATCTGGGGTTAAGTTATTCACTAAAGCACAGGCAGTAGCAGTTAAGGATCAGGGCGTTTTAATTAATAAACAGGGAAGATTATCCATGGTTAAAGCGGGAATTGTTATAGGTTCGGAAGGACCTAAATCCGTGGTAGCCCAGGCGATACACTGCCCGCCTCAGGTTTTGGCCTATGCTAAGCAAATCACGGTCAAGTTGAGGAAAAGGTTGCAATGGGCTCAAATTTACTTTAGTCCATCCAGCCCCGGCGGATATGCCTGGCTCTTTCCTAAAAATAATCTGGCAAATGTCGGGGTTAGCATTGATTTGAGTTTAGGCGGAAATATAGCAACAGCTTTAGCGGAATTTCAGCAATATTTAATCAAAGAAGGGGTAATTAGTGAAGAAGTGATACGAACGACTGGAGGAGCGATTCCTATCGGAGGACCCCGATTAAGGATGCAACAGAAAAACCTAATGTTAGTTGGGGATGCGGCAGGACATACTCATCCTATCAGTGGAGAGGGGATTTTTCCGGCAATAGTGGCTGGAAAAATCGCGGGTTCTTTAGCAGTTGACAGTATTCGATCGGGTGACATTAACTTATTAGCACAGTATCCCTGGCAGTGTTTTACAAGATTTGGGGAATTTATAAAAAGGGGTTTTGAAAGGAAAGTAGAATATAATAGAAATTGGGAAAAGACGGATTTTTCCGTCTTGGTACGGAAAACTTGGTTCGCATTCCCAGAGTACTTTGAATGTTAGATCGGCAGTTTAACTGTCATACTAAAGGGCTCATCACGTTTCCACAGCGTTTTTTCCGCTAAGAGTATGGGCTAGAATTTCTGCATTTAAGGGGTTTAAGGCATGTGCTTCCGAACAGGCCTCATTTAATGTATTAAAATCCATCTTTTTTCCTTGGAGGCAGTATTCCAACCGTCGTAAAAGTAAGGGAGGGATTAAGCGATTGGAGTCACTCAAGGCTATTTTGGTAATTCGCTGACCAGCGAGGACTAAACGGCAGGTCAGGTCAGTAATATCAAGAGAGACCTGGTATTCTCTGATATAACAGTTTTCAGCTACTTTAATCTCCCGATAGAGGAGGCGACGCCCGGCTTCCATGAGCCATTCCTTGGATTGAAACATAGGGGAGAGTTTGCGGATTTCTTCAAGGACCCGGTTATCTGGTTGGGCTGAAGTAAGCGAGAAGGCTCTGGCGAAGTTGATTTTAAGCCTTTCGATTACTTCCTCTCGACTTACAGCTCTCCCCATTTCCGACTGCAATGTCGTGAGGTTTGCTTGCATTTGATATAAATACTCTTGGCGGAAATCCTCTGATGGGACACGGATAATAGAAGACATAACCTCAAAATTGAAATCCATTAGAATATTCCCAACTAAGACATTACACTCTCCAATTTGACCTGCGCCGTTGCCAGAAATCTTTTTGGAGTTAACAATTAAGTCACAAGGCGAGCGTAACTCCACCGCTAAGTTGAAATCCCGAAGAGTTTGCACTACAGGTTCAAGGAGCTTTCTGTAAAAAAGCTCCCGGTTGGTGGGAATGATTGGATTGTTTCGATGTAGGACAACTTGGAAAAAAACTTGCCGATGATCCAGAAATACTAATCCGCCTCCAACTTCGCGACGAAATAGGGGGAACCCGAGTTCTTTACAAGCTTTTAAATCGACTTCACTGGGTATATCTTGATGGAACCCTGCACAAACATAAGGGGTTGCCGGGGTACAGAGTATTAACGCCTCCCGGTTTAGGTGGGCTAAGGCGTGATATATAACCTGTGATTCAAACCAAGGAACGGTGCCAAGATTGTAAAATTCCATACTGAGAACTCCTAACTTCAAAGAGTTAAACCTTTATTTTTATTTGATGCAAATCCTGTGCCAAAAATGATCTCGTGTTAAACTTTAAAGCTTTGGAGGTGCTTATGATGTACACCCAATCCCTGAAATATGTAAAAGATCCGCTTCGGGCGTGGGAAAATTTTGTCAAGAGGGGTATCACTGATGTAGTGGTTACACGTCCAGAGATCCTGGAATCTTGGCAGCGCTGTCGGGCACTTGGCGTAGATCCTTATGATGGCATAGGTAAAGATAGATCGGATCACAACGAATTACAACAACTTTTCATTTCTAACTCTCAATTAGTAGAGGTAGCCAAACCCTTCATGCATACCGTCTACCAAAGTGTAAAGGGTTCGGGATTCATGGTCGTGATTACAGACAAGGAAGGGCGGATTTTGCACACTTGCGGAGATTCAGGGATTCTGGATAAAGCTGCAAGTACAATTCGATTTATAAAGGGTACTAACTGGTCGGAACAGGCTGTGGGGACCAACGCCATCGGGACAGCGTTGGCCATGAATAAAGCCATTCAAATTTCTGGGCCCGAACACTTTTGCCAATCGCATCATTACTGGACATGTTCTGGAGCCCCGATTCATAATTCTCTCGGGAAAATTATCGGATGCTTTGATATCTCCGGCCCCGCCGAATATGTGTATTTGCATACATATGGTATGGTTGTCACGGCAGTAGAAGCCATAGAAAATCAATTGCGGAAGGAAGAAATCCAGGAGGAAAAGAAACGAGCATATGAACTATTGAGTGCAGCAACGGAGAGTGTGACTGAAGGATTGCTGGCTGTTGATAATGAAGGGCGGATTATTCATATTAATCCGGTTGCCCAAAAAATATTTGGCCTGGGCGATAAAGTTGAGACAGGCCAACTTCTGAAATCGATCCTTGGCCCTAACGAGAAGTTCAGTGAAATGGCTAACCAGCTTCTCTGGAAAACGGATGTAGAAATTGTGCACGATCAAGGACGGGGCCGAATTCATTGTATATGTTCCGCCCGTCCATTTTATAAGAAGGATGGCATAATTGCCGGTGTGATGTTTACCTTGCGGGAAATAAATAAGGTTCGCAGTTTGGTAAACAAGATGGTAGGAGCTACTGCCCGATTTTATTGTAAGGATATTATCGGGGAATCTAAAGTGATGAAAAATGCCTTGAAATTAATTTCTGTCGCCGCGAATTCCCGTTCAAACGTTCTTTTGACAGGAGAAAGCGGTACTGGGAAGGAATTGTTTGCCCAAGCGATTCATAATCATAGCGGTCGCTCGGAGGGTCCTTTTGTCGCAGTTAACTGTGCAGCTTTGCCACGAGAACTCATCCAAAGTGAACTTTTTGGTTATAATGAGGGAGCCTTTACCGGGGCTAAGCGGAGAGGAAATCCTGGCAAGTTCGAACTTGCCAATGAGGGGACCATCTTTCTGGATGAAATCGGGGATATGCCCATGGAACTCCAGGTTAACCTTTTGCGGGTATTACAAGAACGAAAAGTGACCAGGGTTGGAGGAGACAAAGAAATTCCGGTTGATGTGCGCATCATAGCTGCTACCAACAAGAATTTGCTCAAGGATATTGATGAGGGACGCTTTCGCCAGGATTTATTCTACCGTTTGAATGTATTTAGCATTCATATCCCTCCTTTAAGAGAAAGGGAAGAAGATATCGAACTCCTGACCATGTATTTGATCAGAGTTTTTTCGGAGAGCCTGGGCAAACACATCAAAGGAGCAGAAACGGAATTTTTACAGGCAATCAGAAATTACTCTTGGCCTGGGAATGTAAGAGAATTACAAAACGCGGTGGAATATGCCATGAATGTGGCTGAGGGGGAATATCTCAGCGTTACGGATTTACCCCGCAACATACACCGGCAACCGGACTTTTTGAAAGAAGTGGGGAAAGTCATCTCATTAACAGAAATAGAGCGGATTACTGTTGAGTCAACATTAAACCGGTTTAATGGCAATATTACTAAAACGGCAAAAGCTTTAGGAATTGGACGCAATACGTTATATGACAAGTTGAGAAAATTGGGGGTTAGAGCATAGACTGGATTTGACACAATTGACGTGAAAGAAGTGCTCGGGAAGCGAACATACTGTTCAGTTCCCGAGCACTTCTTTTTAGAGATCGTATATAAAAAGCTGAACATTCCTTGCTTAAGATAGTACTGTCTAGAGGGTTTCTTTAAAGATAGATAACATTGAAACGTTGGCATAATAGTTGCAATATATTGAAAATTGGCTGGCCAAATTAATAATTAGGAGGTATTTCGAGAGTAAACATTAACCATGGGAGATTTTGTTTTGGAAGAATTGTAAATGGAGAATTGGAAAAAAAGGCAATTTAATTGGGAGGTGTAAGGGTATGGATGCTTCTACTAATGCAGCAGAGAAGGGTGGTGAGATTATTAGCACCAAGAAACAATTTGGTTTATCTGTTAACCCGATTACCTTTGCAATGGCACACCTAACAATAATTCTGGTGGTTAGTCTTGTGGTTTGGAATGTGTTTGCGGATCCAAAGCAAGGTATATGGAAACTGTACCCACAGCCCTTTGATGCTGTCATGTTCTGGTTCATTTTAGAGGTCGTATTCCTGGCATTTAATGGTGAGCTATGGCCCTTTCATCGGCTAAAGCAACCTTTATCAGGATTGCTTACATTTATCACCGGCGCAGTTTTAGCTTTTCTAACAGTGGGAATACTCGTTTTCGGCATCGGAAGTTTTGAACCGGCTTTTAATCCAAGCGGAGCAGGTTGGACGGCAACCGGCATGATTGTCCTAATGGGTTTTTATTTTTTCGGTATCTTAGCAACAAATATGGGGCATTGGCCATGGGTGGATTTAGGGCTAAAGCAGCCATGGGTCGGGATTATTGAGTTCTTTGAAGGCTTTTTCCTGGCGTTTTTGGGTTATCTGGTCTTAATTTATCCGAGCGTAGCCAGTTGGTCACAGAGCGGAAAAGTGATTCTTCCCTTGGTCACAGCGGTTGGTTGGTTCTATTCAGTTATTGTCTCTTGGCTTACGACAGCTAATGCCTTAGATAACTGGCCGTGGAGCCGATTGGGTTCAAGAGCCAAAACTGCTCTGGCATCACTCTTTGGCAATTTTGTCATCGGTACAGGAATTTATTTCTTGTTCTTGGCTATGCTTAAGAATTTTCTGATTCCCGTTGAGGCGCAAAAATCTCTTGGAGTAGCCATTACAATGTGGCCGGCTCAATTAGGGGTTTGTATCTTGTTCTGGGTCCTAACGTGGTCGACAGTGTTTGACAATCAACCTCTAAATACTGTCTCGAAAAAGGTTATTAGAGTAGTAATTACGTACGGCCTGGGGGTGATAACATTTTTGGTTTATACCCGGTGGTTTGCGATTTCGATACTGCATGAAGCTGAGATCAGCAAAGGGTTCGGTGGAGATCCATTAACGTGGATAGATTTAATGATTTTAGTCATGTTGATTTATGCCGTATATTTTGGTTCTTATGGCTTAATTAAAAAGAACAAATAAGGTTTGGAATAAAGGAGAGATGATTAATGAAAGCAGCAGTGTGGTATGGAAGAAAAGATGTTCGCGTTGTAGATGTACCAGAGCCACCATCACCGGGTGAAGGGTGGGTAAAGGTTAAGGTGGAGTGGTGCGGGATCTGTGGTTCCGACCTCCATGAATACTTGGCAGGTCCGATTTTCATTCCGGTCGCTGAACCAGATGCCCTCACGGGAAGTAAAGCACCAATTATTCTTGGACATGAATTTTCCGGAGAAGTGGTTGAAATTGGTCCAGGAGTTAAGAATGTTCAGGTGGGAGATCGGGTTGCACCAGATGCCTGCCAAGTGTGTTGGGAATGTTATCATTGTAAACGCATGAATTATAGTATGTGTGAAAAGTTAGCGTTTACTGGGTTGATGACCGATGGTGCCTTTGCAGAATATGTCAATGTCCCAGCCTATACTATGTATAAAATTCCAGATGATATGTCCTACGAAGTAGCAGCTGTCATCGAGCCGATAGCAGTTGGAATCCATGCTGTTCGACAGGCACCAGTTATTGAAGGAGACAAAGTTGTTGTCCTAGGGGCTGGAACAATTGGGCTCGCGACTTTACAGGCTGCCAAGGCAGCTGGAGCAAGTAGAGTCTATGTGATTGAAATGGCTAAGGCTAGAAAAGAATATGCTCTAAATATGGGGGCTACGGCAGTCTTCGATCCGAGAGAAGTGGACGTTGTGGCCAAGATTAAGGAACTTACCAATGGATTAGGAGCAGATATTACTTTCGAATGTGTCGGGAATGAGAAGACAGCACCACTGGCCATACAATTGGCACGAAAAAGCGGTAAAGTTATCATGGTGGGTATCTTTGAACGTGAAAGTTCGTTTAACTTTTTTGAGGTAACCGCTAATGAAAAACACATTATAGGATCCTTGGCCTATAATGGAGAGTTTGCTACAGCGATTGATTTGTTGAATGATGGGCGGCTTTCTGCAGAACCCATGATTACAGGAAAAATTAAACTCGAAGATATTATTGAAAGGGGATTTGAAGAGCTGGTAAACCGGAAAGAGGCAAATATTAAAATACTGGTTTCTCCGCGCTAAGTAATACAATTTGTCTGAAAAAACGCCTGGAATATCTAGGCGTTTCAATTTTAATAGTTATAGATTGTTGTTTGTTGTTCGAAGATCGAACAGGTGTTCAATTCGCGACCAACAGAAGGATACCGGCAAAATCAAATATACAACTTTGATATCTTTAAATGAATTGTAAACATTGTTCCTTCAAGGAATTTTCGTATTATTCATAGTATTTTCTATACAAGTTTAGGCTGGCACAGGGTTTGCTTATATATCATTCAAGACGGGCATTCCAAGGAAAGGGATTTGTATGAATCTACATCCGTTCGGTAGAAAAGATATCAAGGAAGGGGGGATGGAAGTAGAGGTGATGTTAGCGCCGGGATTAGGCGATGGCGTTGATAGCATCCAAGTTGTTAAGGTTTGTCTGACAGTCTATGTGGATTTGGACTGGAATCAAAGCTTATTCGGAAGAGGAGTGATTTAAAGTGGCGCTTAATAAAGAACAAATGCTTGACTTATATCGTCAAATGCGTACGATTCGTGAATTTGAAGAGACCGTGGCTAAATTTTTTTCACAAGGTCAAATTCCTGGTTTTGTTCACCTGTATATCGGTGAAGAGGCTGTGGCAACCGGAGTCTGTGCGAACTTAGAAAAACAGGATTATATCGCAAGTACTCATCGGGGGCATGGGCATGGAATTGCCCGCGGAGCATCGATTAACAAAATGATGGCTGAGATTTTTGGCAAGATCGACGGAGAATGTAAAGGAAAAGGCGGTTCCATGCATATTGCCGATGTGGAATTGGGATTTCTTGGCGCGAATGGGATTGTGGGTGCAGGTATGCCCTTAGCAACCGGGGCGGCTTTTGCCGCTAAATATATGAAGACCAATGGAGTCGCGATCTGCTTTTTCGGGGACGCAGCATCAAACCGGGGGACGTTCCATGAGTCGTTGAACATGGCGAGTATTCAGAAGTTGCCAGTGATTTTCGTCAACGAGAATAATATGTATGGTATTTCGATGAGCCAGGAAAGGCATCAGAACATTACAGACATTGCAGACCGTGCAGGGTCCTATGGAATGCCGAGTATGGTCGTTGATGGCAACGACGTTATGGCTGTCTATGAAGCAGCAGAAGAAGCTGTGAAGCGTGCTCGTGCCGGTGGAGGCCCCGTTTTGATTGAATGTAAAACTTATCGGCATCACGGCCATTTTGAAGGGGATCCCTGCGTATACCGATCCGATGAAGAAGTGAACGCCTGGAAAGCGAAGGATCCTTTGCCACGGTTCACGAACCGATTGCAAGAAATGAATATGGCTACAGAGGCGGAAATTAATCAAATCGATACTGAGGTTAAAAAAGTTATTGCTGATGCGGTTGAATTTGCTCAGAATAGTCCTGTGCCCACTCTGGATGAACTAACGAGCGATGTATACTGCGCCTAAGGAATTTGAAGGGGTGAGATTACTATGGCAGAAATGACCTATTCCCAAGCGATTAATGAGGCACTCGAGGAAGAAATGCATAGGGATGAGAAAGTATATATCTTAGGAGAAGATGTTGGGGCATTTGGTGGGTGTTTTGGAGTAACGACAGGGCTTCTTGAAAAATTTGGCGGCGAAAGAGTGTTGGATGCACCGATCTCGGAGACCGCTATTATGGGTTCAGCGGTAGGGGCTGCAGTCGCTGGCTTACGCCCAGTTCCAGAAATCATGTTTGCCGACTTTGTAGGGGTCTGTCTAGATGAGCTGATAAACCAAGCAGCAAAGATGCACTATATGTTTGGTGGAAAGGCTAAGGTACCGCTGACGTTAAGGATGGCCTGCGGGGCCGGATTGGGTGCAGCGGCTCAACACTCTCAAAGCCTAGAGGCAATGATGTGTCATGTTCCAGGGCTTAAAGTAGTTATGCCGGCGACGGCAGCAGATGCTAAAGGTTTGTTGAAATCGGCCATCCGTGATGATAATCCGGTCGTATTCTTAGAGCATAAAGCCCTCTATGGGGTAATCGGGGAAGTCCCCGATGGGGAGTATATGATCCCACTTGGAAAGGCAGATATCAAGCGGGAAGGAAAAGATGTCACGATCTTAGCTTATTCTATGATGCTTCATAAAGCGCTAGGGTCGGCGGAAACCTTAGCTCTAGATGGAATCGAAGCAGAAGTGATTGATCCACGTACCCTTGTACCGTTTGACAAGGAAACGTTGTATAAATCCATAGAAAAAACCGGGCGACTGGTTATTGTGCATGAAGCCGTCAAACAGGGAGGATTTGGGGGGGAAATCGCGGCAATGGTCGCGGAAGAATGCTTTGATTTTCTCGATGCTCCCATTAAAAGGGTTGCGGCACCCTTTACTCCTATTCCTTTTGCAGCTAACTTGGAAGCGGCATACATTCCAGATGAGGCAAAAATTATCGCAGCGGTGAAATCCTTTTTCTAAATAGTCCGTAGGGTTAAATCGTTCTCCGAGAAGGGCGGCCGATCGTTCGGTTGCCCTTAGCTCTTGGGTAGGAGGGGAAGAAATGATTGCAGGAATTATTGCAAATCCCGCTTCAGGAAAAGATATCCGACGTTTGGTGGCTCACGCTACTGTCTTCGATAATCAGGAAAAAGTGAATTTGATCCGGAGAATCTTGCTTGGGCTTCAAGCGGCAAGGGTTAAAAGGGTCTGGTTTATGCCCGACTATTTTGGTTTTTTCGAGCGGGCTTTAGATGTCTTCTGCGGTGAGAATCAATTAACCATGGAGACAAAGCTCTTACCCATGCAGTGGAAGGCGAATCAAGAGGATTCGCAGTTGGCAGCAGCCAAAATGGTAGAATTAGGCGCTAGCTGCTTGATCACTCTGGGTGGTGACGGAACGAACCGGGTTGTAGCTAAAGGAGTCGGGGAGGTTCCGATCATGCCTGTTTCCACAGGAACCAATAATGTTTTCTCTGTTATGGTGGAAGGAACAATAGCGGGATTGGCAGCTGGTTTAGTTGCCACAGGTGTGGTTGAACAAGAGTTTTCTCTGATTCGGACCAAAAAGCTAATTATCTATATCAACGGTAAAGCGGTGGATATAGCCTTAATAGATGCTGTTGTGCTAGCTGAGCAGTTCATCGGTTCGCGGGCCATTTGGGACATGGGTAAGATCCGGCAGATTGTGGCTACCTGCGGCGAGCCCTTTCATATTGGTATTGCGGCAATCGTCGGGGCGCTGCATCCCATTAATAAGCGGGAAGCCAAGGGGATCAACTTAATCATCGCAGAAAGTAGCGAGCAAACGCGAGATCCAACTCAAGGCTCCTCAATCCAGGTAAAAGCCGCAGTAGGACCTGGCCTGATTCGATCGGTTCCAGTTCGTTCATACGAATTAATGAGCCCCGGACAGAAAGTAGTAGTACGCCATGTCCCTTGTGTTATAGCGGTTGATGGAGAAAGGGAGATTTTGGTCGGCCCAAAAGATTGTGCCGAAGTAGAACTAGTGGCAACAGGACCGTATGTGGTCGATGTCAAAAGCACCTTAAAACGTGCTGCAGAAAAAGGTTTATTCATAAATAGTTAAATTAGCTTAAAGAGTAGAACTTATAAGTCAAAAATTAGGAGGTAAAGGAAAAATGGCACATATTATGTTAATGCCAAAATTGGGCTTAACTATGAAAAAAGGAAAAATAGTTAGCTGGCTAAAAAACGAAGGGGAGACGGTTGCCCTGGGAGAAGCACTCTTAGAAGTGATGACGGAAAAAGTAAACATTAAAGTTGATTCACCTTATAGTGGAGTACTTTATAAGATTATTGGTGCTCCAGGTTCGAGTTACCCGATCTCCGTTCCGCTAGCTGTTTTGGCGGAAGAAGGGGAAGATTCCGCCTCTTTAGAAGGCTCTCTGGCTGAAGCTCTAAGTGTTTTGCAAGCGGCATTAGCCGGCGGGAGCGGTGACGCGGAGAAGAAAAAAGAGACAAAACCTATTAAACCCTTTGTGGTTTTTGCCGGTGCTGGCAAGGCATCCCCTCGTGCTGCCAAACTCGCTGATAAGGAAGGCGTTGATCTTGGATTAATTATTGGCAGCGGGGCAAATGGCAAGGTTGTTGAAGAGGATGTCTTAAATTATATAGCTCAAGTTAAAGGAGATAGAACCTCTGAACTGCGTCCAATTGATGCCCTGAGCATGCGGGGTGTCATTGCGGAGCGGATGTCTAAGAGTCGGAGAGAGGCTACCCATGTCACACTCATGGAAGAAATAGATTTGACCGCTCTGAAAGATGTGCGTGAGCAATTAAATGAGTCGGGTGGTGGGAAACGAGTCAAATTCTCCTATACGGATTTCTTAGTTAAGTTTACCGGACAGGCGTTATCAGAATTTCCGCTTGTGAACTCTTGGAGTACCGAGCAGGAAATCGAATTACCAAAAGCGGTCAATGTTGGGGTGGCCGTTGCTTTAGAAGAAGGACTTGTCGTTCCCAATCTAAAAAATGTTCCAATGCTTACCCTGGAACAGATTTCGGCTAAAATTAAAGATCTAGCCACGCGAGCACGCAATTCTGAACTCAATCCGGAGGAGATCGAACAAGGGACCTTCACGATTACCAATCTGGGAGCATACGGAGTGGAAGGGTTTACACCCATTATTAATCGGCCAGAAACCGCAATTCTCGGGGTTGGGGCAATCAAACAGAAACCCATTATGGTCGAGGGACGTTTAGAAAACCGCCATTTGATGACGTTGAGCCTTTCCTTAGATCATCGAATCATCGATGGTTCACTTGCCGCAGAGTTTTTGGGTCGTCTTAAAGAAATGTTGGAAAATCCCTATCCCTGGTTCCAGTTACAACCCCAAGTTATGGAAGACCTTGTCATTCAAACAGGTGGGAAAGAATCTCCACATGATCTATTGGAAGCGTTTTCTGGTGGGTTGGCCGAATTGAAAGAAGAAGCTCCGGAATTGGCGATTGGTTTCGAAAGCCTTATGGCGCCGGTCTTTTGCGAAGGTGAATTGGGGATCATGGAAAAAGAGTTAATGGCGGTGGCCATCGCCATTTATGGCAAATGTGAGTACTGTATTGCCGCTCATGTTTATAATGCTATGAATGCCGGAGCATCTGGTGATCAAGTGCTGGAGGCAGCTGGGGTCGCTGTTGCTTTTGGAGGCGGCCCGGCAATGGCATATACCGTAACAAAAGTTCGTGAATGCATCAAAGCTTTTGGCGGTTAAAGAAAGCGGGGATAACCGATGGTTGGGTCTTTTCACCCCACGTATCTTCTTGACCTCGGGAAAGCGGACTATAAACCGGTTTGGCAACTTCAGAAGAATTTACAAAATCTCAGGATTGAAGGTCAGGTTGCGGATAGCTTTATCTTGGTTGAACACCCTCCCACAATCACGTTGGGGAAAGATAGTCTCAGTGAACATATCTTGGTTGGTGAAGAATGGCTAGCTGCTCATGAATTCCAGGTTTTCCAGATTGAAAGGGGTGGAGATGTTACTTACCACGGTCCGGGCCAACTTGTAGGCTATCCGATCCTAGATCTCAATGCATACAATAAAGACGTCCATTTGTTGGTTTATAAATTAGAAGAAATGCTGATAAAAACGCTTTCTGCATTTGGAATCCAAGGGTCGCGACGTGTTGGGTTACCTGGAGTGTGGGTTGGGAAGAAGAAAATTGCCAGTATCGGATTAGGGGTAAATCATTGGGTGACAATTCACGGTTTTGCTCTTAATGTCAACCCGGATTTGTCTCAATTTAAGACCATCGTCCCTTGTGGTCTGCCTGGTGTGCAAATGACCTCGCTTGCCGAAGAACTGAAACGCTCGATTAGTATTTCCGAGGTCAAAAATAGGGTCATTGAAGAAATGTGTGCGCTTTTTCAATGGGAAATTCGTTCGCTATCCCGAAATGTGGAAATATTGTTGACTGCTGACGGCCTGGAAGCAAAGGCTTTTCGACCAAGTTGGTTAACGGTTCAGGCTCCTCCGGCGGGTGTGATGGAAGAAATGGAAGGGGTTTTGGCAAAAGGGCGCTTGCATACGGTCTGTGAGGGAGCATGTTGTCCTAATGCGGGTGAATGCTTTGCTTTAGGTACAGCCACGTTTATGATTCTTGGTGACGTATGCACCAGGGGATGCCGTTTCTGCGCCGTGAGCAAAGGAATCCCCTGTCCTCCCGATTCGGCAGAAGCGGAAGCGGTGGCGGAAACCGTAAAAACCCTTAACCTTAAACACGCAGTCATCACATCAGTGACTCGGGATGACTTACCAGACGGTGGAGCAGGGGAGTTTGTACGAGTTGTTAGAGCTTTGCAAAAAAAGACCCCAAAAACAAGTATTGAACTGTTGATCCCTGATTTTGCGGGATCAGAACAAGCGCTGGCAACGATTGTTGCCGTTAAGCCAGAGGTCATCGGTCACAATATCGAAACGGTACCCGATCTTTATCCTCACGTACAGCCAGGGGCAAATTATGAGCGCTCGTTGAAGGTCCTGGCAGATGTTAAAAGACTGGATCCTGCGATCAAAACTAAAAGTGGTTTGATGGTTGGCCTTGGAGAGAAAACACAGGAAGTTTGTCGTGTTATGGAGGACTTGCGCAAGGCAGGGTGTGATTACCTGACCATCGGCCAATACTTACAGCCCACGCCGAAGCACCTGCCAATAATGGGATACATTTCTCCGAATATGTTTGCTTGGTACAGGGAACAGGCCCTGGAGCGTGGCTTTGAAAAAGTGGAATGTGGCCCATTAGTCCGCAGTTCCTATCATGCGCAACCATAATGGAGGTGGAAAGTATGGCAATTATTGAAGGATATAATTTACCGGATGACCTCTACTATACGGAAGACCATGCCTGGGTGAAAGTGGAAGGAAATTTAGTCAGAGTAGGAATGAATGATTTTGCCCAGAAATTGGCGGGAGATATCTCGTTTGTTAAACTACCCAAAGTCGGAAAAGACGTAACAATAGGTAAACTTCTCAGCTCTATGCAGTCTGGAAAGTGGGCGGGACGTATCGAGGTACCTGTAACAGGTAAGATCGTGGAGGTCAATAAAGAGTTATTGTATGAACCGCAAAAGATGAACCAGGATTGTTATGGAAATGGTTGGATTGCGTTGATTGAGCCTAACAATTTCCAGGAGGACTTGGGCAAACTCATGGATGGTGCGAAAGCCGCGGAGTGGCTTAAGGGAGAAATTACCCGGAATGTTCCGGGTAAGGAGGGGTAGTCATGGAACAAGCTTTGCAAAAAATATGTGGGAAAAGGGTCACAACCGACCCTTTTGAATGTGCCCCATATGCTAAAGATGTAGCCTATATCCCCGGTATTCTTGTCCATTTACTGACAAATCCCGTACCGAAAGCCGTGGTTCAGCCCATCTCGGCAGAAGAAATCTCTAGTTTGATCAAGTGGGCAAAACAAGGCAAAATACCAGTTACCGTCCGGGGTGGAGGCTCTACCGCCTATTTCAATTCCGTTCCGATGCGAAGTGGTTTAGTGATTGATACGAATCGCCTCCAAGGGTTTTCCAAAATTGAGCTAAGCCAGGGGAGCAATAGAAAAATGGTCTGGGTCAAAGCAGGGATGACTTGGAAAGACCTGGATGACGGATTGCGACAGCAGGGGTGTGCGGTTTGCTCTAGCCCTAGCAGTGCCCCCTCCGCTACTATCGGAGGATGGGTTTCCATGGGGGGGTTAGGTATCGGCTCTGTCCCTTATGGTCCAGTTCACGATCAAGTTATGGCCATTCGGGGGGTGACGGCCGCTGGGGAAATAGTGGAACTCTCACGACCTGACAAAGGTCCTGTAAAGATACAGGGATCTAAGGAATTAGGCTTACAATTTAATGATATGATGGGCACTGAAGGAACCCGGGGAATTATTACGGAGATTAAGTTGTTGGTGCGTGACGTTCCAGAAAAAGAGGAACACCTGCTAGCAGTATTTAATAGCGAAACCGATACTGGCTCGATGATGTCCTGGCTAGGCGGAGAAAATTTTATTTCTCTGTACAATGTTCATTTTAGTAGTCCAGAATTGATCATGACGCTCCAGGAAGCTGGATACGCTCATGAGATTTCTCAGGGAAAGTACAGCCTGGAAATTGATCTTGAGGGCAAGCGTAACGAAGTGGATAAAGCGGTTGCTCGCATTAGAAACCATGTGCAAGTCCTAGGCGGGACTTTATTGCCTGATGAGGTAGGAGAAGAGGAATGGGCCGATCGGTTTAAATCCCTTCGGCTTAAACAAACACTTCCTTCCTTACAAGCGGCTGAAATTACACTCCCTGTCAGTAATTTTGCGGCCTTTTATGAGGGGCTAAGTAAATTGGGCCAAAAGAGTAAGACCCTGTGCGTTACTTATGCCCATCTCGTGTCTTCTGAAATGGCCTTAGTCATGGTTCTTTATCCCTCAGATGAACTTAACACGATCCGTTATATTGCCGATCTTAGTTTTATCAGCCAGATTTACAAGTTGGGACAAAGTTTTGGTGGTAAACCTTACGTCATTGGGCTTTGGAATACTCCCTATTTGGGAAAAGTATATGACCGTGGTGAGAGAGAACGTCGGCGTCAGCGCAAACAAGCGCTAGATCCCCAAGCGCTACTCAATCCCGGAAAGGGTTACAATCCCCCGTCCATTATTCTGAACAGCTATGTCTTTGGGTTTGGTATGATCATGATTGGTTTCTTTCGACCTTTGGTCCTTAAAATCCTCAAAGGAGGAAAAGGACGATGAAAACTATTGAAGAACTTCGGGAGCAAATAGCCAAAACCAGTTATATCTGTGGAAGCTGCGGCAGTTGTCGAAGTGTCTGTCCTGTTTACCGAGAAATTGGTTGGGAATCCTCGGCACCCCGCAGAAAACTTGCTTTGGCCAAAGAGGTATTTCTAAAGAAAAAAGAGCAACAAGTCACGGACCAATATGCCCAGCGTTTGCAGGAGTGTACGCTGTGTGGTAAATGTGCCGAAATATGTGCAGCTGGGATTAAAACACGTGAGATCTGGTTGAATCTGCGTGAAGAATTAAGGGCTCGGGGAATGGAGCATCCCAACTTAACCCAGATGGTTCTGCAAATTAAATCGACGCACAATATTAGTACGTTCTCTAATGAAGCCCGCCTTGACTGGGTGGAAGATTTAGATGAAGTTGAAGTAGAAGTCTCAAAAGCCGGAAGTGAGGTCGCCTACTTTGTAGGATGCGTGTCTTCCTTCTATCCGATGTCGGTTGGCATCTCCCAAAGCATTGTAAGCCTATTGGACCGAGCAAACGTTAATTATACCGTTCTGGGAAGTGAGGAATGGTGCTGTGGATTCCCCCTCATCGCTTCGGGAAACACTCAACAAGTCACTGAATTAGCAAAACACAATGTGAAAAAGGTACGCGCTCTTGGGGTCAAAACCTTAATAACGGGCTGTGCCTCCTGTTATCATACCTGGACACACGAATATCCGACGATCCTTAAGGGGAATCTTGGCTTTGAGGTACTTCATGCTACACAGTATCTGGCTGGATTAATCCGTAAAAGACAATTAGTGCCTGGCAATTTAGATGTAACCGTCACTTATCATGACCCCTGCGATTTGGGTCGTAACAGCGGGATCTATGACGAGCCCCGAGAACTTCTACAGGCCATGGAGGGGCTTAACTTTGTAGAAATGCCTCATCACCGGGAAATGGCCGACTGTTGCGGTGGTGGAGGGAATCTAGCTGCCGTAGATAAAGATTTAAGTCAAGCTATTGCTGTGAAACGAGTACGTGAGGCTGTGGCAACCGGGGCAACTATTTTAACCTCTGCGTGCCAGCAATGTGTACAGACTTTGCAAATGGCGGCAAGACAGGAAAAATTACCGCTTGAGGTCTTAGACGTAACTGAATTGCTGTGGCGATCCTTGGAAGAATAGTCTATTCACGTTCTTGAAATAGAAGAGGATCTTGGTTATTTGCACGAGAGCGATAACAATAAAGGAGGGTGAGGGTATGAAGGTCGGAGAGTGGCATTTCCCAGAAGAACTACTCTATGATGAACACCATCAGTGGCTCAAAAGAGAAGGAAACGATATAACCATAGGCTTAACCGATTACGGGCAATACATCAGGGGAGATATTTTGTTCTTGAGTTTGCCGGTATCCGGTACTCAGGTGAAGGCAGGAGAGGCCGTAGGTTCTCTGGAAACGGGAAAATGGGTCGGGCGTTTTTATGCTCCCCAGGCAGGGGAAATCTGTGCCGTGAACAAGGAGGTTCTGGGAAACACACGCTTGATTAATCAAGATCCCTATGGGCACGGTTGGCTCTTTAAAATAAAAACTCATTCCTCTGAAGGGCAAATGCTTATGACCGTAGAGCAACTCAAGGAATGGTTAGACCTGGAGTTAGAGAGGGAGAAGGCCTGTGATGTCTAACACTCACGCTTATCGTTCCCAGGGTGAACTTACCCAGGAGATCGAGGATATGGGTTTAGAAAGTCCGGATGTTATCCAAACGAGTCTTGCGGCCGCGATGACACTCGGTTTAAAGGGCGGTATTTTTTATCGCAATGCCCGGCTCACCTGCTTAAACTTGCTCCTGACTTATCAAGAGGGCTGTCAGGGACGCTGCGGTTATTGTGGTTTGGAACAAAAACGTTCAGAAAAAACCAAAGGGACAACGTTCATCCGAGTTGCTTGGCCCACCTACTCCTTTGATCTCATTCTCGAACGGGCGAAACAATATCAAAACTCTTTGAAACGAATTTGCCTATCCATGATTACCCATAAGAGAGCCTTTGAGGATTCGTTAAAGCTTGTATCCCGTTTACACAGTGAAGTCAATTTGCCGATTAGTATTCTTTGTGCCCCGACGCTGATCCACAAGACGGAAGACCTGCAAAAACTCAAAGAGGCTGGTGCCGATCAACTTGGGGTGTCGATTGACACAGCTACCGCAGAAATCTTCCAAAAATACCGAGGAAAAGGTGTACGGGGACCTCATCGCTGGGATCATTACTGGGAGATTTTAAGAAAGGGGGTTGATGTTTTTGGACAAGGCCAGGTCAGTGTTCATCTTATTGTCGGCCTGGGAGAAAGCGAACAAGAGATGGTCATGGCTTTTCAGCAAGTACACGATTTAGGCGCGGTGGGTCATCTGTTTTCGTTCTATCCCGAACCGGGGAGTGCTCTGGCTGAGAAAGCGGCACCCTCCATTGGTCAATACCGCCGTATGCAATTAGCCCGCTATGTAATTATGAATGATTTTGCGAGTGCCAAAACTATGTGCTTTAATAGTTCTAAACAAGTTTATGATTTTGGGATGGATGTCGAACCTTTTGTCGCTTCCGGCCAACCTTTTCGTACGTCCGGCTGTCCCGGGCATGATGGAGAAACTGCCTGTAATCGACCCTATGGCAATGAACGCCCCGGTATTACCCTGGCCAATTATCCTTTTGTTCCTAATATAGGAGATGTGGAGCAGATAAGGGGTGAACTTTACGCCGGGCTCATGGAGGGTGTTGAACAATTGTGAATTCACTAAAGTGCTCCGAACTTCGCCAAAAGAATGAAGAGAAGATGATCGGGAAGACAATTATTGAAGGTTGGACGGAATTTGATCAAAGTGCAAATTTACCTAATCTGCTAAAAGAAGCCTGGAACCTGCGCCGGAAAACCTTCCCTGATTTCATCCACTTTGCAGTTCCCGGCGGAAGGCACTATGACGGTAAGAACTTTAGCAATTCAGGACGATTCCTCAATGTAAGCATCACGGGAGCCTCCTGTGCTCTTCAATGTGACCATTGTCAGGGAAAAATGCTGAAGGGAATGATTCCAGCTCCAACACCGGAAAAACTACAGGAACTGGGAACCAACCTGCGGAAAAAAGGAGTTACAGGGCTTCTTATAACTGGAGGATGTAATCATAAGGGCCAGGTCCCCCTTAAGCCTTTTTTGTCGGCTTTAACTTATCTAAAATCCCTGAACTTCACGATTCATGTGCATACCGGCTTAGCAGATAAGGAAACAGCTGTTGGGTTGAAACAGGCTGGAGTTGATAAAGTTTTTCTGGATATGATCGCTGATGCCGCTACAATTCGTAAGGTTTATCATCTTGACCGTAAGCCTAGTGCCTTTAGAGATGCTTTAGAAATTCTGCTAGCTGAGGATTTAGATGTCGTCCCGCATGTGGTTCTCGGCTTAAACTACGGGAAAATCATGGGAGAAGAAAACCTTATTCAAACGTTGAGTGATTATCTCTTGGAAACGTTGGTGTTGGTTGCTTTACGAGCTGTGCCTGGTACTCTGATGGGCGGAGTTATTGGACCGGATCCGGCTGAGATCATCAGGATAACCGCTCAAACTCGTCTCTTGAATCCCTTGCTTAAAATTAGTTTTGGTTGTGCTCGACCCTATACTCAAAAGGCTTGGTTGGAGAGAGGGCTCATAGCGGCGGGAGTTAATACGTTGGCCTTTCCACTTGATGAAACCATAGACTTCGCTTTAACGAATGGTTTGAAACCTGTCATGAGTGAGATGTGTTGTGGTGGGCTGTAGGGGAAAAGCGGAAAGAACTAAAGGGGGAGTAATTATAATGCCGATTGAACTATTTGATCAGATAGCTGAAGATTATGACAATTGGTACGAAACAGACATAGGACGAGTAGCCGATCAAGTAGAGCGGGACCTGGCCGTTCAGTTCTTTCAACCATCAGGTCCCATGTTATTAGAAATTGGGTGTGGAACCGGACAATACACCACTAAGCTAGCGGAACAGGGGTATAATATTACGGCTGTTGATATATCTGAAAAAATGATGGCACGAGCGCGAGAAAAAATTGTGAACTTAGGATATCAGGTTAAGTGGCTCAATGCGGATATCACTCAAATTATAGATCAACTTGAGCAATATCATAGTATTCTTTCGATGAGTGCTTTCGAGTTTATTCCAAATCCGGAGGAAATTTTAGCTAGATTATTTGAGCATATAGAGCCCAAAGGATGTCTGGTGATTGGAGTGATTGCGGGAGAATCTCCCTGGAGCGAGTTCTATGGTAGGAAAGCTAATACGAAACCTGAATCCGTTTTTGCCCATGCACGGTTTTACACGGAATCCGAAATTCGTCAATGGAAGGTAGGCGGACGGCTTAAAATTGGCAAAGCACTTTATTTTCCGCCTGAGGTGTCTTCGGTAGAACGAGCTTTAACAATGGAAAAGCAAAAAAATACGAACCCTAGTTTTATGGTCGCCAAGTGGGTAAAAGAATGATCGTTGGATATCTGAAAAATGAGAGACGCAAATATTATTTTGTGGCTCTCTTTTATTTATTGATCATTGCCATAAGGAAAAGGAAGCATGAGAACCGTCCCCTTTGCTCCTACGTGACAGGAAAAGTTAGTTGTGGTACATTTAAGCAAGAACCGATGATTGAGGAGTGGTATTAATGAATCAAGAAGTGATTATGTATACGGTACCTCTTTGACCCCACTGTTTTCGCGCTAAGCGATTCCTTTCGGGTAAAGGGATTTTGTTTACAGAGAAAAATATTCTAGTTCCTAAGCACTTAAAAGAAATGAGAAAGGTGACCGATGCTATCGGAGTTCCCGTAACCATTGTGGGGGAACGGACTCTGACCCGCTTCTCGTCTGCTGAATACGAGGAGGTCTTCAAAAATTACTAAGCCAATGCAGGACTTTGGAAACCAACTTCCCAAATTGCAAGCGACCGGGATTTTATTAGCCGGTGGGAAAAGCTCACGAATGAAAAAAAACAAGGCCTTCCTGGAACTGGAAGGAAAGCCTTTAGTAGAGCGGAGTCTAACTGTCTTACAAACAGTGTTTACTGAAGTTTTAATTAGCAGCAACAAGCCTGAATTGTATGCAGGCTATGGAGTACCCGTCTTTCAAGACGAGATTCTTGAGCGAGGCCCTTTAGAAGGGCTCTATCAAGGTTTGAAATCGGCAACCAATGAGTGGGTTTTTTTTGTGGCTTGTGATATGCCCTTTTTGAGAGCGGAGATGATCCGTTTTCTGTTTACTCGGATTTCAAAGTATGACGCCGTTGTCCCAAAGCTACAATCCGGCCTTCACCCTCTGCATGCCTATTATCATCAACGTTGCCTTCCGTCTATCAAAAAAAATCTTGAGGCAGATCGCCTCAAGATCATAGATTTTTACTCGTCTTGTGCCGTACGGTATGTGGAAGAAACGGAACTTGAGGGGTTTTCTGATTTGAGCAGAGTCTTTTGTAACGTGAATACACCAGACGATTGGTCGGCGATTCTTAATTACTAATCCGATCATGACAAGTATAAATATTTAGGCGGCGATCCCTTGCAAACCCCACGACAGTGATGTTCAAAGCGTTCGCCTGAGAAAGGGCCATATCCGTCGGCGCACCACGAGCGATCAGGATGGGCACTTTCATTTTGGCAACCTTAAGCAGGATTTCCGAGGAGACTCGGCCACTGAAGAAAATGACATGGTTTTCAAGACTAATACGAGAGCGAAAGGCACTTCCACTGAGTTTATCAAAGACATTATGTCTACCGATATCGTAGCTTGTCAGGACAATCTCACCTTGATTCCCAACTCCGCCGCTATGGATACCACCCGTCTCTTGAAAGAGTGGAAGATAAGATTCCAAGTACTTTGCATATTCATACGCTTCTTGGAGTAAGATGCTATAGGTTGACGTGATCGGTTTAACCATAAGTGCATCATTGGCATAACAGAATGAAGCTCTACTTTTACCGCAACAAGCGGAAACAAATCGTTTACTCATGAGTTCTTTTTGCAAAAGACAAGGTTTTCCTTCCACCCAAACCAAGTGGTCAACCGGATCGTGGCGAATTTCATAGACATCCTCAGGAACCTGTATAAAGCCTTCATTGATCAGAAAGCCAAAAGTAAGTTCTTCAGTTTGAGAGGGGGAGCATAAAAGGGTAGCGATCTCCTCACGGTTATAATGGATGGTTAAAGGGACTTCTCGGACCACAGTGTCCTGCAACCACTCAAGCTTTGGCCCATGGGCTTTAAGAATGGAATGGGTAACCGTTTCGTTCGACATGATACCTCCTTGAAGCATTTCTTTCCTCTAGTGTACAATAATTTAAGGTAAACCTGAATCATTTTTTGAAAAATAAGAAAAAATAAACGTATAATAATTGATGTGAAAAAAAAGGAATTCAACTATTAATCACGAACTTATCTCTATAAGGTTAAATTGAATCGTCTCGCTCCGAAGCTGGATCCCCTAAAGCTTAGGCTATGGTGACCAGACTAGTGTCGAAAGACACTCGGGTATTATGGGAAACTGTAATATCTCCTGCTGGAAAGGAGTCTGTCGACAGGTGGATTAGATTCCCCGGTTGTTTACAGACCGCGGGTTTTTTTGTTTACCCAAATTTAGTCTTGAAAAGAGGAGTGGCAATGCAGGATCAATTTCTTAGGAAAATTGACTATCTTAGAATTTCTGTAACGGATCGATGCAATCTGCGCTGTAAATACTGTATGCCCGCAGATGGAGTTCAATGGATGCCTCATGAGTTGATTCTTTCTTTCGAAGAAATACTAAGGCTCATGAAGATAAGCACGCAATTAGGATTCCGTCGATTCCGTATCACAGGAGGAGAACCCTTAGTTCGCAAGGAGATCTTAGAATTTCTACGGGAAGCAGCTCAACTTCCAGGGGTTGAGGATCTTATGCTGACAACTAATGGTATGTTACTCCCAGAAATGGCCTTTGACCTAAAAGCGGCGGGTGTTCAACGCGTTAATATTAGTTTGGATACCATGGATCCGAAGCGCTTTTCTGAAAATACTCGAGGTGGAGATGTTTCGAAAGTGATTCAAGGCATTTTCCGATCACTCGAAGCAGGTCTGAATCCGGTGAAAATCAATGTCGTGGTTGTCAGAGATTTTAATACGGAAGAGTTGCCTAATTTCCTGACCTTAGCTAAGCAATACCCGTTGCATATCCGATTCATTGAACTCATGCCGATTGGAGTCAGTTCAGACCATCGGACGGAGTTCGTCCCCATATCGGAAATGAAAGAACGTTTAGGGATCCATCATGAGGTTCCTACCCAAGAGATACTTGGGGGCGGGCCGGCAGAGTATTTTCGACCGAAAGGATATAAAGGGAGTGTCGGATTTATCAGTGCTCTAAGCCGTCATTTTTGCGATTCGTGCAATCGGGTGCGTTTAACAGCGGATGGGAAACTACGTCCGTGTTTGCATAGTAAACATGAAGTTGATTTGCGTGAGCCTTTGCGAAAGAATAGTTCGGACTCGGATATTATGAAGCTGTTTGCGCAAGCAGTTTGGCATAAACCCGCAGAACATCATATGAATAACGAAGCGTGGCAAGATACGCGTGTCATGTCTCAGATCGGAGGGTAAGCAGTGGATTTAACACATTTTGATGAAGAAGGACGCGCCCGGATGGTGGATGTAAGTGACAAAGCAGAAACAGCGAGGGTTGCGGTTGCTCAGGGTAAAGTACTAATGAAGCCAGAGACACTGGAACGCATTCGTTCAGGCCTTATCGCCAAAGGAGATGTTTTGGCAGTCGCGCAAGTGGCGGGAATTATGGCAGCAAAACAAACCTCCCAATTGATTCCTATGTGCCATCCGTTAGCGATCACTGGGGCAAAACTTAATTTTAAATTAGTAGAACCGGGTGAAATTGATATCGAAGCTAGTGTCAAGGTCCATGGGAAGACTGGGGTAGAAATGGAGGCCCTCACAGCGGTTAGTGTTGCCGCCTTAACCATTTATGATATGTGTAAAGCCATTGATAAAACAATGACGATTGGAGATATTTATCTGGTTGAGAAGCTTGGGGGAAAGAGCGGACATTATCGAAGTTCGAGGTTCGAGGCTCGAGGTTCGAAGGTTGAAGAATGACCAAAAGGCTTAGCGCCGTGCCCCTGGCTTTAGCCATGGGTAGATTCAGTGGGGGGAGTAAGCTTTTCCAAATATTGAATGAGATGAAAGTGAGGCATATTAGATGGGGAAAATAGTCGCTGTTTGTACGAGCGAGAAAAAAGGAATGCGCAAGAAGAACGTAGGAGAAGGGATCTTAAAAGTCAATTTTGGTCTTGAAGGGGATGCGCATGGTGGAGATTGGCATCGGATGGTGAGCTTACTCTCCATGGAGAGCATCAAGAAGATGACGGACAAAGGGTTGGACGTTGGTCCAGGGGACTTTGCAGAAAATTTGACGACTGAAGGCTTGGAATTATTTACTCTTCCGATTGGAACTAAGCTTAAAATCGGAGAAACTAGTATTGGCGAGGTGACACAAATCGGTAAAGAATGTCACACGAAGTGTGCGATCTTCTATCAGGCTGGGGACTGTGTTATGCCGAAAGAAGGGATTTTTATCCGGTTGTTGGAAGGCGGAACGGTTCGCGTAGGAGACGATATTGAGGTGATGTCTTGATGATGCAAGTGGGGGTAATTACTGCAAGTGACAAAGGATCGCGAGGAGAAAGGGAGGATCTATCTGGTCCCACCCTCGCCAAGCTTGTTCAAGAGATCGGTGGACAGGTGGTGGAGTATGTGGTGCTCCCGGACGAGCAAGAGTTACTAGAGGAAACGATGCGTCTGTGGGCCGATGAACGTAGCTTGGACTTGATTTTGACGACGGGTGGAACTGGGTTTTCGATGCGGGATGTGACACCTGAGGCAACACTAGCTGTAGCAGATCGTATGGTTCCAGGCATTGCTGAAGTAATGCGGATGGAAAGCCTTAAAGTGACGCCTAAAGCAATGCTGAGCAGAGCGATTGCTGTCCTTAGAAAGCGAACCCTGATCATAAATATGCCGGGCAGTCCTAAAGCGGTGCGTGAATGCTTTGCAGCAATTGCCCCTGCGATTCCTCATGGAATTCAAATTCTCAAAGGGGAAGCTAGTGAATGTGCGGCAAATTTCAAACACAAGTAACTCTTAAATTTTAGTTTTAAATGCAAAAGAGATTGGCATAATCGCCAGTCTCTTTTGCATCTGAAGTTTCGCACCCATAAAACAGGTCAAAATCCAGCCCAAAAAGAGACGAAAAAACAATGAAAATCCGCATGAACACTCGGTTTTTGGTATAATAAAGATGCTAAACCAAATCAACCAAAAATGAGGTGTTATCATGCGGAAATCTGTCAAAGAAATTGAAAACGTGCTCCAAAACCATGGTTATTCGATTAACAATATTATATGTGAAGTTATGAAGACCTTCAAGCTTAAAACACTGTGCATCCAAGTTGGCTTTCAAAAACAGGCGGGCTACAGTACCACGGAAATCCTCACGCTTATGTTGATGTTCCCCCTGATGTTACTGAAAAAAGTATCTCTACAAAGGGGATTCTCTCGATGCCAATCAATTACAAAAGCTTCTTAAAAGCGAGGGGCAAGAAAAACGCTGTCGGAAGCGAAATACCCGTTACTTCGAAGCCGTTGTTAACTATGAAGGAATCGGGCTAGTCAAACTGTATTTTTGCCGTTTTCCCTATCAAGGGATTTCGATGCTCAAATCGCCCATATAACAACCTGTTATATTCTCTATACTTTTCTGGCTTATTTTCGCCGAGTGAATGCCTATGACTCCTTGGATGGGTTGTTTGCTGAGATCAAAGATGACCTTATTGAGAAGAATGTAGCGGAACGACTCTGGGAATTATTTGACGATTTGCTACAAGTAGTGATCACAAGCATTGCCAAGTCCGGTTTAGTCAACATTTTGGAATTTAGGAATTCCTTTGAATATGAGTATTTGAAAGAGCTCTTTGAGAATTCTTTTCTTAATAACCAGCTAAAAGCCCTTGAAAAAGCTAGTTAATCGTTAATAACCAAAAAGAAATAATGGCATTAGGCTACCTGGAAATTAGATAAACGGGGGTCTAGAGGGGTGCGAAACTTCAGTTGCATTATAAGAACAAATTAAACATCCACTATTTCTGACCTAGATTCGATTCCCGCTCGATTTTCGGAAATCTGAACGAAGACGACAGCCCCTAAGATAAGACAGATGCCGATAATGTTACTTCGGACCAAATTGATATCCAAGTACATTTTATTGTCTAGCTTGTCACGTCTGTCCATAGTTTAGCGTAGACTATAGTAGATTAGTGGCTTGTGAGGTGAACAATTTGAAAGCCATAGCGTTTGTCGATTACGAAAATATTTGGACCGGTTTATTAGAGCGAGGGTATGAATTATCTCCGGAACAGTTGGTACAGTTTTTACAACTTTATTCAGAGCGAAATAATATAAATTTATTGGCAATCTATCTTTACGCTAACTTCGACCGTGAGGAGTTTTGGCGGACACAAACGACCTTTGAGAAAACAAATGTCTTTACACGTCATGTCTTTGGGAAGAACAATTACGCGAGCACAGGACTTCGCCGTAATGCTGCGGATTTAGAGTTAATGCTCGAGGCCCAAGAAATCCTGCTGACACGAGCATCCACCTTTGACCTTTTTTTATTGATTACTGGGGACGGAGATTTCCTTTCTCTCCTTAGAAAAGTCCGTGCTTGGGGAAAAGACGTTAAGGTGATAGGGGTAGCCGGAAGTGTCCATCATGCTCTGCAACCTTATTGTGAAGAAGATGATCTTTTACAGTGGGTACTTCATGAAAAACACGAAGCAGAGTATCATCCAGAGCAGGATCTGGAACAAGGGATTCAAATTCTAGGAACTCTTCAGATACGCTTGCCTTATGTTGCGTCTACAAAAGCGAGGGCTGCCTTGACAGAGTTTTTGGGGCGGTCAATCCCACAAGTTAAGGAGTTCATACGGTACACCTTAAAGCAAACTATCCTTTTTGAGAAGGAGCACCCGGATCATAATTTGAAAATTGGTAAAACCAAGATTTATCTGCTTAATCTAGAAAATAGTACAGTGAAAGAAGCTCTAGGTTCCATCTTGGAGGAAGTTTCTCAGCGGCAATTAAAATTAACTCAAGAGAATTAATCGTGCATAGAAGAGTTCAAAACTGGCAATTATAGTGTGTAGACGATATGGTGATGCGTGTGGGGGGAGGCCTTAAGCATTTATTAAATATCTATTGCCTGAAAACGGGAGTAATAATTAGATTGATAAAGAAAATGCTAGTTAAATACCTGTTTTTGGAGTATTAGGGGGCTTGCTTTCCTGCGGCCCCTTGCATATTATTATAGATATATTGTTAGCACTCAATAGAGTCGAGTGCTAACAAATATTAAATAAAAAACATAGGAGGGACTTTTCTTCATGAACATTAAACCTCTCGCAGATCGGGTGATCATTAAAGCACTCCCGATGGAAGAAAAAACTAAAAGCGGAATTATTATGCCGGATACCGCTAAGGAAAAACCACAAGAAGGCGAAATTGTCGCTGTAGGACCTGGCAAAATGGAAAAGGGTGTTCGCGTCGCTCTCGATGTTAAGGCAGGCGATCGTGTGATTTATTCCAAATACGCAGGGACCGAAGTAAAGTATGACGGTCAAGAATATCTTATCCTAAAAGAGTCAGATATTTTAGCCATTATGGGCTAGTTCAATAAGAATTATTTATAAGGAGTGAAATACGTTGGCTAAACAAATTATTTTTAATCAAGATGCACGTCACGCTTTAGAACGCGGAGTTAATGCTCTAGCTGAAGCTGTTCGTGTAACCCTAGGACCTAAGGGACGTAATGTCGTTCTCGATAAGAAGTTTGGATCGCCCCTGATCACGAACGACGGAGTAACAATTGCTCGTGACATCGAATTGGAGGATCCGTTTGAAAATATGGGAGCTCAACTTGTTAAAGAAGTTGCTACCAAAACCAATGATGTGGCTGGGGACGGTACCACAACTGCTACTGTTTTAGCACAAGCGATCATTCGCGAAGGGCTTAAGAACGTTGCAGCTGGTGCAAATCCTATGGGCATTAAACGTGGAATTGAGCAAGCAGTGGAAGTTGTGGTTGCAGACATTAAAGCTAATGCCAAACTCGTTGAGACGAGTGAAGCTATTGCCCAAGTCGCCTCCATCTCTGCTAGCGACAAGAACATTGGTGATCTTATCGCTCAAGCCATGGAGAAAGTCGGCAAAGACGGCGTCATCACAGTTGAAGAAGCTAAAGGCATGACAACTGAACTTGAAGTGGTTGAAGGAATGCAATTTGACCGCGGATATATTTCTGCATATATGATCACAGATACGGAAAAAATGGAAGCCGTACTTAATGATCCTTACATCCTGATTACTGACAAGAAAATCAGTGCTATTCAAGACGTTTTACCAGTCTTGGAAAAAGTAGTTCAAGCGGGTCGTCAACTGATGATTATTGCCGAAGACATTGATGGGGAAGCACTAGCTACCCTCGTTGTCAACAAGCTACGTGGAACCTTCGTTTGTGTCGGAGTTAAAGCCCCTGGCTTCGGAGATCGTCGCAAAGCAATGCTCGAAGACATTGCCGTACTGACAGGCGGAACCGTGATCACAGAAGATCTAGGCTTAAAACTAGAAAACACCACGGTTGAAATGCTGGGCCGTGCCCGCCAAGTCCGTGTAACCAAAGAGGAAACTACGCTTGTTGAAGGTGCTGGTAACACTGACGATATTAAAAAACGTGTTGAAGCCCTTAAACGACAAATTGAAGAAACTACTTCCGACTTTGATCGTGAAAAGCTCCAAGAGCGTTTAGCTAAATTAGCTGGCGGTGTTGCAGTAATTCAAGTCGGTGCAGCAACCGAAACAGAAATGAAAGAGAAGAAACTCCGCATTGAAGATGCTTTAGCTGCGACTCGTGCTGCTGTTGAAGAAGGAATCGTGTCTGGTGGAGGGACTACTTTGATTGATGCTATCCAGGCCTTAGATAGCCTTAATTTAGTCGGTGATGAGGCAACTGGTGTTAATATTATTCGCCGTGCACTTGAAGAGCCACTTCGTCAAATCGCCAACAATGCTGGGCATGAAGGCTCCGTTGTTGTTGGTAAGGTTCGCGAATCCGGCAAGCGAGGAATTGGCTTCAATGCTGTAACTGAAGTCTATGAAGATATGATTGCTGCTGGTATTGTTGACCCAGCCAAAGTTACTCGTTCGGCTCTGCAAAATGCAGGTTCCATCGCTGCTATGCTTCTGACCACTGAATGCTTAGTCTCTGATCTGCCTGTCAAAGATGGCGGAATGGGTGGCGGTATGCCGGGTGGCATGGGCGGCATGGGTGGTATGGGCGGCATGATGTAATTAAAGCCCTGTAACCGTTGGTACCAAAGGGTTTGTGTTGCAAAAATGCTTAAATACCCCAGAAGGTAACGAAAAGGTAACAAATCCAAAAAAAATATGGATACCCCTGGTAGTATGGGATATTTAGAGGCTTTTCATGAGTTCACTGAACTTGTGGGAAGCCTCTTATTTTCGTGTCTTTGTGGTGGCAGATAATACTATCTGCAGTAGTCTGAGTGACGATTAGAAGACGAAGAAGAGGTTACGCTACTCTTATTAAGTCAAAAACATCCCCCTGAACGCCAAAAACGGTATCATGAGGGATGTTGTTTTACTCTTCAGTGACTTATAAATTGACCAAAACCTGAACTAGGATGGTTACTGGAGTTCTGAAACTAAGTCTTACATAATCTCTTCTAAAGATTATTCTCACTTACATAGAGGGCAATTTGCTTGAGATATCGGTTTATGTCTTCGAGGTTATCTTGAATAATATTATAGACTACCTCAGGTGAAATATCCCAATAGACATGGACTAAGCGGTTGCGAAATTTAGTGATCTCGACCATAGCGGGTTCTAAGTCTTGAGTTATTCGATGTTTTTCTAATTCCCGAAAAACGTCGGCATAAGTTTTGGGAACCTCGAATTGCTGATTTACTTGAAGCATGGAAATAAGGCGATTGCCAACATTGATACAGGATTCGATACATAACTGAAGATAACGCTCAGTGGCACTCTGTAGTATAGAATTATTCAAATAATCTTCACTGGATGTTTGAGCGACTTCCTTCAGTCGTCCGTGATACTTGGAGATTTGACGCATTTGAAAAGCAAGTTTTTCATCCATAAACAGTCCTCCCTGAAAGAGTTTTAAGTAGTGTGTTGTTACATTCATCGAGCAATGGTTTAAAATCCAGATAATACTTAACTGTTTCTTCCCAAAAATCGACGTATTCTTCGCGATTGTTAAGTAAAAGAATTTTCGATTGTTTTATTGCTCCATACTGTATGGTTAGAGGAGCAGTGTTTAAGTTGATTACATCAATGTCATCTGATTGAAGTAAGTTGGTGATTATTCCCATGACTTGAAGGTGAAGCTTATCGAGTTCATTTAGACTAAGATTTTTATGATATAAAATAGCCAGATCAACATCGCTTAAGGGGGTTTCTTTGTTTGTAGCTAAAGAGCCGAAGAGAATTACAGCACTGATTTTTTGCTCTAAGCCCGCTAATGATTGGGGTAACCCCTTAAGTCTTTCGCGAATGAACTTGAAATCGAAGGGTTTACTATCAAAAATCATATTAATCACCATCCCTAGGATTATTATACCAGTAATTTCCTTTATGTAACAGTTGTCCTTTAAAAAAGGAGTGAACTATAGTTCCAATTATAGGAACCGTTCCCCACGTTTTTGTTTTTCAATAAACTCGTTAAGATCATCTTTTTTGACCCGCCAACTATGACCTATTTTAAAGGCGGGAATTTTATTGGCCTGAACCAGACGGTAGGTGGTAACCTTGCTAATTTGTAGGTATTCAGCCACCTGGCGTATGGTCATTATTTCTTTCTCTTCGGCCATATATGCTCACTCCTTAATCCTTTGCCATACTACGAGTGATTATATTGATCAGAACTGATAACTTAATTATATATTATGTTTCCAAAGAAGGATATTTTTCACGAATTATCGCTTTTTTATACTAGTTAATATAAAGACCATACAAACATTGAGCCCTTCAATCAGTCGTATCAAAATTACGGTTTATGTTCATTTGTGGTAATGTACAATTCTTTACGTCTCAATTTCCTTATCTTTTTGGACAAACATGGCCATCGTACGCTATGACAATAGTTGCCTTAGTGATCATCTACGGATTACCACTGGTTATAAAGTCAATTCCTTCGACGCTGGTGGTGATTGTTGGCATGATTGCAATTGCCATGACACTCGACGCCAAGGTCCCCATGATCGGAGACATGGGAATCATTACCCGGTCCTTACCCAGTTTTTCTATACCCAATCTGCAGATAACAATGGAGACTCTAATGATAATTGTGCCGTATTTCTAGCCGCTGAAAAAGCAATCTTTTTAACTCAACATAACCCCAATGCTACCATTGAGATTGTCTATGTAGTCAATAGTGAACGTCCAAATCAGACGTATTACGAGATATGGATACAGACGCTATAACCTTAAAAAGGAATCAAAAGCTGCTTCCAATACAAGTGAAGTTGAAACAGGCCAAGTTGATTATACAGTGAGGTTTATTCACGGTGAGCCAGGCCCTTCGATTGTAAAATATACGAATGATGGTGAATTTGACGTCGTGGTAATCGGGAGCCGGGGTTTAAACGGTGTACAGGAATTGGTTCTAGGAGGAGTTAGTCACAAGGTGGTAAAAAGGGCTAATTGTCCTGTATTAATTGTCAAATAGATGAAAACAACCCAAACCAGTAACACTCCTACAGCGACTGTTGAGGAGGTTACTGGTTTTTGTATTTAGTTGTTAATATTCCAAAATGGAATACATTATATAAAGGAATATTATAATTGTGCAGCGAATAACCTGTTTTAGTGAAGGGTGTGATTACGTGAATTTGACACGTTTACGAACTTTGGTCATGGTGGCTAGAAGTGGAAATATTAGCAAGGCCGCGCTTGATCTTCACCTTAGCCAGCCAGCTGTAACCAAGCACATTCAAAGCTTGGAAGAGTACTATGGGAAATCTCTTATTGATCGTTCCGCTCGAGAGGCTGTGCTCACAGAAGAAGGGCACCTCCTTTATCGTTATGCTGTAGAAATACTCCGATTAATGGATGAAGCAGATACAGCGTTGGCTGAAGTGAGCAAAACCGTTCAAGGATCATTACGTCTAGGAGCAAGTTCGATTCCTGGACAGTATATTCTGCCCTTTGTCCTAGGTGAATTCAACCGTAGCTATCCGGATGTAGACCTAGTGGTGGAGATGGGGGACACCGGTCAGATTACCCGTCTCGTGTTAGAGAACAATGTGGATCTCGGGTTGGTTGGGAATAGGGTGAAAGAGCGGCAGTTAGAATGTTACCCTTGCGCAGAGGACGAATTGGTACTGATCCTTCCCTTAGACCATCCCCTAGCGCAGGTAGAGGAGATTAGGGCTGCAGATCTTTACAGGGAAAAAATAGTGTGGCGAGAAGTTGGCTCAGGGACTCGAAAGACCGTCGAGGGCTGGTTGGCTCAAGCTGGAGTTAAGCTGGAGGAGAAAAAGGGAGATCTGGAACTGGGTAGCACGGGTGCGGTCGTGGCAGCCGTTGAAGCGGGTTTAGGTCTGTCCATTGTCTCAATCTGGGCTGTTGTTAGGCCTTTAGCTTGGAAAACGCTGGCGGTTAGACGATTGAAAGATCTAAGTATGAAACGTCAGTTGTATGTCATTCGCTCCACCCAGAATACGCGTCGATCTGCTCAAGCGTTTCTCGATTTTATCCTCGGTGATGAAGGAAAGCGTGCTTTGGATCAGATCTTCGCAGAGATCCCCTGGTTCAGTGAACAGGAGTGAATAACGAAGGAGTAAGCGGATGATGCTATCCAAGCGTGCTGAAGAATTTATGAAGCAGGGAAATAATTGCTGTGAGGCGGTAGTGCGAGCAGCAGATACAGTTTGGGGCTTGAAACTTGCGCCTGAGGTCGTAGCAGTTACCTCATTGTTTAAAGAAGGTATGGACAGCGGGTGTACTTGTGGTGCCTTAGTGGGTATGGTCATGATCTCCGGTATTCTAGAAAACCGTTATGGGCATCCTTTGAAGGATAAGTTGGCTGCAGATTTAACGTCTCGTTTTCGAGGGGAATTCGGCTCTACCTGTTGTCGTGTGATCTGTAAGCAAAGGCCTTTATGGGAGAAAATTGGCAGGAAAGGCTGCATTGTACTGACAGCCAAAACTGCCGGGATTCTAGAGGAGGTATGGGCAGATGTCCAGCAGAGTGCCAACCAAAATCGCAGTGATTATACCCAGGCTCAATGAGGCTGACACCCGGGCCTTAAAGGTCATTATTTTTATCTCGATCATGGCAGTGACTTTATTATTGAATCATTACCATGGGTGGTCTGATTATTTACGAAATACTCATAATCTCCAATTTCTTAAAGAAATGGTTCAGAGCAAACTTTGGCAAGCAACTTTACTCTATATAGGCATAACGGTTATCAGCTGTGTAGTGTTCGCTTTGCCCGGTATCACCTTCGCTGTTTTTGCGGGTATACTTTTTGGCCCGTGGCTTGGAATTATTATTTGTTTAGTTGCCACCACAATGGGTGCCTCTATTGCCTTTATTGTTGGCCGTTTTTTCTTAAAGGATGCGATTAAGCCCTTAGTGGAAAAAAATAAAACTCTAAAAAAGCTATTGTTCGGTGAATCTGGTAAAAGTGATTTGGTGCTACTGATGATTACTAGGCTCGTCCCGCTTTTCCCTTATAATCTACAAAACTTTGCCTATGGGATTACTGATATTGGTTTTTGGAAATATACCAGCTATACATTTTTGTTTATGTTGCCGGGTGTGGCATTTATTACCATCGGCACTGCAGGAATAACCTCACCTTCAAATAGATGGGCTTATTTGACAATAGCAGGCACCCTCTTAATCGTAGTGTTCTTGTTGGGATTACTACTGAAACGGAAGCATTTTGGTGCTCACTAAAGCAAAGCCAAAATTATACTGTTGGTTGCAAGTCAATAGGAGGAAAAGGTTGTATTGTGCTGACAACCAAACCTGCCGGGATATTAGAGGAGGTATGGGCAGATGTCCAGAAGTGTGCCGACCAAAATTTCCGTGATTATACCCACCCTCAATGAAGTTGAAACCATCGGCCGGTTAATTAAATCTCTGCAAGGGATTCCGGCGTTGGAGATCATTGTAAGTGATGGGGGAAGTACGGACGGTACGATTCAGCTGATCAGCCAATATGGGGGCGTCGCTGTGCAAAGTAAGCCTGGCCGGGGTGTCCAGCTGAACGCAGGAGTTCAGGCCGCAGCAGGGAGCATTTTGCTGTTTTTGCATGCTGATTCCCGGTTAGCAGTATCGGCAATAGCCCAGATCAGACAGGCCATAAGCAGGGGAACTCAGTGGGGTTGTTGTCAGCTGAAGTTTGATGAAGAAGCTCGGTTTTTTAAGATTCTGGCCAAAACATCCAACTGGCGCGCCCGTTATTTATCGATGTGCTACGGTGATCAAGGGATATATTGTACGCGAACTTTTTTTGATAGTATTGGAGGATTTCAGGACTGGACTTTTTTAGAGGATTTAGAGTTTTCAAAGCGCGCGCGGAGTAGGGTGAAGGCCTGTGTTTTGAAGGACCAGATTATCACCAGCACCAGGCGTTTTAGACAGCATGGTCTTTGGTATACTTTCTGGAAAATGCAAGGGGTAAAAGCACTGTTTGCACTAGGATTTCCTTTGTCTTTCATTGAACGCTTTTACCGAGGGAGTGGGAGAGAAAAAGAATGTCAACCGGTGTCATAGTGATGAGCAAAGTTCCCTTGCCAGGCAGAAGCAAGAGCCGTCTACAGGAAAAAGCTGGTACTCTGCAGGCAGCTTTGTTTCACCGGGCCTGTCTTTATGACTTACAGGTGGAGTTACGTACTTGTGGAATACCTGCCAGAATTTATATTGCGGGGGGGGCCAACGAGGAGTTCTGCTCCTCATTTCCCCATGCGCTGCCGGAGGGATTTTCCTGTTTGGAGCGATTGGATTGGACAAATTTCGTTTTATTTCAGCAAAAAGGCAGGGATCTGGGAGAACGGATGCTTTGCGCCGTACAGGAGAGTCTGACTGAATTTAAGCAAGTAATTCTAATCGGTTCGGATATTCCTGGTATTAATCAAACTCTTTTGGAACAGGCCAGTGCGGAACTTCGGCAGCATGATCTTGTGCTGGGGCCAGCCATGGATGGAGGGTATTATTTAATCGGTTTAAAAGATGTTAATCGATTTCTTTTTCGCCATATTGAATGGGGCAGTGGACAGGTGCTGGAGCAAACCTTGCAAGCCGCCCGGCAACATCAGTTGCGAATAGCGTTATTGCCAGAACTGCAAGATATTGACCGTTGGCAGGATCTCATAGCATGGAAAGGCCGGACCGAGGGCAGTAGAGGAAAGTCAACTCTGGCTTGGCGTTATGCTAGTTATTTATTGCAGTGTCCGATAGGTGACGGATTGAAAACAGTAGAAAGTGAGATGATGTCTTGAATTTGCGGATTAAAGAGTACCTAAGTAAAGCAGTAGCGGGTGGTGAACTTCGTAAGTCAGAAATAGAAGCATTGTTTCGAGTTCCGGTGCTCTCGGAAGAGTACTTCATGATTCTTCATGCCGCTCGATCTGTGAGTGAGCAAGCAGCTCAGGGGTTGGCTGAGGTGCATGCTCAGGTGGGCATTAATGCTGGGCCCTGTCCTCGTAATTGTGTTTTTTGCTCCTTTGCAGCCTGTCATGGGATTTTCAAGACAGCTACGGTACTAGGGATGGAGGAAATTATTGAACGGTGTGATCACTTTCAACGGGCAGGCGCAAACGCGATTTACTTGATGATGACGGCCAATTTTGATTTTGTCGAGTTTCTGAAGATGGGGTGCGAGGTTCGGGCTGCTCTAGGGCCAGAAGCCGTCTTGCTTGCTAATACCGGGGATTTCGGGCATGAGGGAGCGGAAGCATTGCGCCAAGCTGGCTTTCAGGGAATCTATCATGCAGTCCGTTTGAGGGAAGGAAAGGTCACACTAATTAAGCCGGAAACTCGTTTGCGGACAATCCAAGCGGCTAAAGACGTGGGCTTGGTGATTGCGACCTGTGTGGAACCGGTCGGTCCGGAACACAGTGTGGAGGAGTTAACAGAAATGACCCTTCTCACCCGAGAAATGGCGCCCGTCTTTAGTGGTGCCGCTCGGCGTATTCCTATTCCCGGTACTGTGCTTGCCCAAGAGGGAATCGTGTCAGAAGCAACTATGGCACTGATCCTAGCGGTTGTCCGCCTAGGCGTGGGCTACACGGTACCATTAAACTGTACCCATGAACCAAACGGCATGGGGGTTCTGGCAGGGGCAAGTATTTTGTGGGCAGAAGAAGGCTCAAACCCACGGGATGTCCGAGAACAAACCAGCCGGGGTTATTCTGTGGAGGGCTGCCAAACAGTCTTGAGTGAAGCTCATTGGAAGGTTGCCGATGGACCTTCCCCGGCAGTGCTGAGAAGGATATAAAAGTCCCGAATGGCAAATTTAAAGAGCATGGTTCATAAAATATGAGGGGGAACTATTAATGGAAAAGAAGATGATTTTTGGGAAACGTTTAGCTTTGGCTTTGACTGTAACATTAACTTTGGTACTGTCTGGTTGTGGTTCCAGCAGCACCACCGGGCAACCCACTCCAACGACACCCGCAACTAATACTGCGTCGAATAGCACGCCGGATTCACCTAGTAAGGAGATCAAAGACTTTAAATATTATACTGCCGACCAGCTCAAGCAAGCCATCGAGAAGAAAACTCCTCTGCAAATTGTGGATATTCAAGTGGAAGCAGAGTATAATGCCCATCACATTCAAGGGGTAATCCCAACTTATGCGTATCCCGTTAAAACCGATGAGGAAAAAGCTAAACTTGCTAAGGTTTTACCAGAACTGAAGGCTTCGCAGGATCCGATCGTGGTCGTTTGCCCTAAAGGGGGCGGTGGAGCCAAAAGTGCAATTCAATACTTAGCCGATCAAGGCATTGCGGAATCCAGGCTCTTGATTCTGAAAAAAGGCCAAGCTGGATGGCCCTATGCCGAGCTATTAACGAAGTAGAAGATGGAACACGACTTATAGAAGTTTGGTTCTTTAGAGTGGATCGATGATGGGAAGGGTTAATGTGGTAAAAAGCTTTCTAAGTGGATATAAAGGAAAACTCTTAGTATTGTTAGTGGTGCTAGGGCTATACTACTTTATTCCCGTGATAAAAATAAATATTAATCAAGTTTTTTTTATTCTTAGTAATATGGATGTCGATTTAGTGAGGGGCTATATTTTAGGGTTTGGCATTTGGGCCCCAATAGTCTCCTTTCTGTTGATGATTTTCCAGTCTGTAATAGCGCCCCTGCCCGCCTTTATCATCACCTTTGCCAACGCTAGTTTGTTTGGTTGGGTATACGGCGCGATTCTTTCGTGGTCTAGTGCTATGGTAGGGGCTGCATTGTGTTTTTATATTGCTAGGTATTTAGGACGAGTCGTGGTTGAGAAACTGACCTCTCGAACAGCCTTAGAGAAGGCCGATCATTTTTTCCAACAGTATGGGAAATTCGCCATCGTAATTGCTCGATTACTTCCTTTTGTTTCGTTTGACATAGTGAGTTATGCAGCTGGGTTAACGTCGATGAGATTTTGGCCGTTCTTTATTGCCACAGGAATTGGACAACTGCCAGCAACTATTGTTTACTCTTATATCGGAGGTATGTTAACGGGTACAACCAAGACGTTGGTCTTTGGGTTGTTAATGCTGTTTGCAGTTACTGCCTTTATGGTGTTAATCAAGCAAGTTTGGAATGATAGAAAAAAGGAGGTGGAAAAAAGTGTTTAAAAAGTTCCTTGGCAGTGGGGTGCTTTTATTAGGCTTAATGCTATTATTAAGCGCATGTGGGCAGCAGAAACCTGCGAATTCTGACTCAGGCCAAACTAAAGTAGCAGCTGATCTTTCAGTTTATAAAAATGGCGATGTATTTATAACGCCTCAGGAGCTTCAAAAGAAGCTGGGAGATAAATCAGCCATCTTAGTGGATACAAACAAACCAGATGTTTATGAAAAAGGACACATTCCAGGAGCCATCGGAATTGGTTGGCATGGACTTTCAAAAATAGTGGGTAAACCAGGAGATCCTTTATGGGGAACAACTCTGGACAAAGAGGAGCTTACTAAAAAGCTTGAGTCTTACGGAGTGACGAACAGTACGCTTGTGGTATTCACGTCAAATTTGCTGCCTGGACCGGGTTCTGATGGAAGAAGTGTCTGGCAACTTAGGATGGCTGGGCTTGACAATGTTAAGCTTTTATACGGAGGGAATCCTTATTGGAAGGAACTGGGCTTTGAAATGACCAAAGAGGCACCTCCAAAGCCTTTTTCGGTTACGGGGCTTACGCTTAAAGAGTTTGATAAAAGCTACTCAGCGGACAAAGCTTATATCTATGCCAACCTTGGTAAAACAGTCATCATAGATGTTAGGACGGAAAAGGAATATAAGGGAAGCCAAGATTCAGGTGAGGCCAGAGGAGGGCATATTCAGGGAGCAAAGCACTTAGTTTGGTCATCCTTGCTCAATGAAAATGGAACTCCAAAATCCCCTGAAGTAATCATAAAGATGATGGCAGATTTGGGAGTTACTCCACAAGACGATTTTGTAGTTTACTGAACGATGGGTATGCCAGATGTGGGTTGCTTGGGAGGACAGGAGTAAACTCCCTCCAATGAGCAACAAGCAGATTGTGGTTACAATACGCCCGCCGAAATGGTCGTTAAGTTTTCCTGCCAATGGCTGGGCAAAAGCATATACGATAAAACTCAGCATTGATATCGAAGTAACCACTGTCCTATCAACAGAAAAGTTTTGCTCCCAAGACGTGATATAAGCTCCAAATGAGGCGCGTGCTCCAAAAGTGACTAACAGACCAAGGAATAGTATGGCAAGTATCACCCAGGCATAGTCAAAGGGAAGTTTGTGCGCATGTTTTCTCGACAAGAGAATAACCACTTCTTTCTTTAGCTGTGTTATTTTGAGCGTCGTTAGAAAATGGCAGTGACTATATCTAAACGTTTCTAACTGAACATGCTTCCAAGTGACCCCGGTATCTGCCAGGGTCTTCATTAGTTAGTTTTAGTATACATCTTTCTTCTCAATTCAAGTAGTTATTTCCAGTTTAAGTAGATATCAAAATAGCCAGCTCCAGCTCAAGAAACACCTGCTGGATGACAGTAACTGGAATGAAATATTAATGGAAAAAGGTTGAATTTTAATTATACAAGGATAAACTAACCTTGCTTAGAAAAGCATAATCGTGGTGAAAAAATCGAATGAGTTAACGTGTTTTGAAAATATATTTACGCTCTTACCTAAGTGGAATAGAGCAAGCCTAAAACACATATTGTAGGGTAAGAACTCCGCCAGGGAGGCATGATATGAAGAAAAGAGGATTATGGTTACTCATCGGTATCGGCATCGTGTTGATGGGGGGATTTCTAGGACGCTATTATTGGCAGCCAGACCCCACTTATTTAGTCACACACGGCTTAGAACGATTGAACACAGCGACCTCTTTTCGCTACAGTCTAACCCAACATCAATGGGTGGAGGGAAAAGATCGCGTACTCACTCAGATTCTAGGAGAAAAGGATGGTGGGAATACTCGAATCTTAGGACAGCTGGTCGGTAGCGAAGTGGAAATGATCAAAATTGGAGATTCTACCTACAGCAAAGATCCTTTCAGCAAGAAGTGGATACGGTTTGCTAATGCTCCAGCAGCTCAGGAAGTCTTTCTGGCGGAGCTCAACCCCCTATCTTCGCTTCAATTGAAAGAACTCGGTGAGGTGATGCTTAAAGGTCAAGACAAGGTTAACGGAAGTAAGACTTGGGTATTTCAATTAAGACCTAGTGTACAGAATCAAATGATGGAGGTATTTTGGACCGAGTTCCAATACACGCTTTATATACGCAAATCTGATAAAATGCTTGTAAAAGCAACTATCGAAGCTAAGAATAAAGCTAAGTCCGACCCCATGACGATGACACTTGAGTTTAAAGATATTGGTAAGAAGATCGATATTCATGTTCCGGATATCTAAAGAGTTGTAGACACTGAGAGGCAGGAATAGACCCTATTTGTGGGGGATATTCTTGCCTCTTTAATTCATTTTGTCTATTAAAAATGTCTCTAAACGCAATAATAGTATAAGAATATACAAAATTAGTGCTGAAAACACAATGATAGAGAAAAGCGTTTGCACAATGGACTAGCCTCTGGTATAGTTTTGGCATAGTATAATGGAGGTGTCCTTGGATGGAAGAATATATTGCAAAAGTTTTGTTTTCTCGAGAGGAATTGGCCAAGCGCGTGGCCGAACTTGGAGCTGAAATTACTAGGGATTATGAAGGTAAGAATATTTTAGTCCTCGGAATTCTGAAAGGCGCTGTTCCCTTTATGGTAGATCTCATTCGTGAGATCAAATTGCCTTTAGCCTATGATTTTATGGCGTTATCGAGTTATGGAGCGTCTACTCAGTCATCGGGTGTTGTGCGGATCCTCAAGGATTTAGAGCGTAGTGTTGAAGACGTTCATATTCTAGTCACCGAAGATATCGTGGATACGGGCCTAACCTTAAAGTATTTGACCGAAAACTTAAGAGCTCGGAATCCGCTTAGTGTAAAAGTCGTTACTCTCCTTGACAAATCCGAACGTCGTAAAGTCAATGTTGTTCCTGATTACAATGGATTTTCGATCCCCGATGAATTTGTCGTGGGATATGGCTTAGACTTTAACGAAGAGTATCGTAATTTGCCCTATGTCGGAGTTTTAAAGCAAGAGGCCTACGAAATTATATAAATAATAAGAATGGTGTGAATGATAGTGGCTCAGGAAGTTGTCTTAGTTTTGGATTTTGGAGGACAATATAATCAACTTATTGCCCGCCGTGTACGTGAAGCTCATGTGTATTCTGAGATGATTTCCCATAAAACTTCAATTGAGGAAATCCGGGCTCGTCAACCAAAAGGGATTATCCTATCCGGTGGACCGGCAAGTGTCAATCAACAGAATGCGCCCGAAGTTGATCCCGAAATTTATAACTTAGAGATTCCTATTTTGGGGATATGCTATGGGATGCAGCTTATGGCTGTACAACTAGGGGGTAAAGTAGAACATCCAGTAGCTAGTGAATATGGCAAAGCAGTACTCACGGTTGATGCACCGACGGATTTATGGGAAGGCTTAGGTGGAGACCGTCCGTGTTGGATGAGTCATGGTGATTCTGTTATTTCATTGCCAGAGGGCTTTGTAGTCGCTGCTCATACAGGGCATACTCCGGTTGCGGCAATGATGAACGTAGAGCGACATTTTTATGGCGTTCAATTCCACCCGGAAGTAAAACATACTCCAGATGGTCAAGCGATGTTAGAAAAGTTTCTGTTCGAAGTTTGTAAATGCAGTGGGGACTGGACCATGGAGTCATTTATCGAGTTACAAGTCGCTGAAATCCGAGCTAAGGTCGGTAATGGGCATATCCTATGCGCATTAAGCGGTGGGGTAGATTCCTCAGTAGCAGCGGCGTTAGTGCACAAGGCAGTAGGAGATCAATTGACCTGTGTCTTTGTGGATCATGGATTCATGCGTAAGAATGAGGCAGAACAGGTTAAAAAGATTTTCATGGAGCAATTCCAACTTAATCTGGTCTTTGTCGATGTCCATGAACGGTTCATGGAAAAACTCGCCGGGGTATCCGATCCCGAAACGAAACGTAAAGCGATAGGGAATGAGTTTATCCGAGTTTTTGAAGTAGAGGCCTTAAAGCTCGGTAAGGTTGATTTTTTAGTCCAGGGAACTCTCTATCCTGATATTGTCGAGAGCGGGACGGAAACAGCGGAAACGATCAAGAGTCATCACAACGTCGGTGGTTTACCGGAGGACATGAAGTTTGAGCTGATCGAGCCGTTGCGGATGCTTTTTAAAGATGAAGTGCGTGAACTAGGCATCGAACTTGGAATGAGTGAAGAGATTGTCTGGCGTCAACCGTTCCCAGGACCGGGTCTGGCAATTCGAATACTCGGAGAAGTAACCCGTGAAAAACTAGATATTTTGCGGGAAGCGGATGCCATTATTTTGGAGGAAATCCGGAGCTCAGGCCTCTATCGAGACTTATGGCAAAGCTTTGCGGTACTTCCTTCCATCAAAAGCGTCGGCGTAATGGGAGATGGTCGCACATACGAGTACCCCATTATTCTGAGGGCAGTCACCAGTGAAGATGCCATGACGGCAGATTGGGCAAGGCTTCCGTATGAAGTCCTGCATAACATCTCCTCGAGGATTGTGAACGAGGTGCAGGGCGTTAACAGGGTTGTTTATGATATTACCTCAAAGCCCCCTGGGACGATTGAGTGGGAGTAATAAACACAGCCCCGAGAACCTCAGTAAATCAAGGTTCTCGGGGCGTTTTTATGCTCAGTGATAACAGATTGATAACAGTTTAGCTTTTCATGTGCTTTAGGTATCCAGTGGCTTAGGATTTGCGCCACTTTTTCGCTGGCTCTCTCAGGTTGCCATCGTTGCATGTTTGCGGCCAGTTTAGTTTCCATTCCATATATTCGGCCTTGCTGATTACCCCATCGGCAAGGTCTTTTTTGCGTTGCTGCCATTCTATAAAAAAATCATCAAGGAGGTGAGAGTTAAAATCAACAGCAATGTGCTTTTCAGGAGATAGAGGTGCAGTGCTGTCTTCAATATCATGGAGGTATATAGGATAGTGTTCGTCCAACTCAAATAGTGTATATATCACATCTTCCGCAGCATAAAGGGAAGGTTCATAGATGGAACGGTAATTGACATCCAGCACTTCAGCAATTTTTTTCAGCATTTCCTCTTTGGGTGTTCGTGTGCCGGATTCATATTGCGCAATACGCACGTCGCAGTCTTATCGTCGAAGCCGATGGCAAGTCCTAACTCTTTTTGAGTTAGGCCGCGCAAATTGCGGATTCTCTTAATTCTATCTCCTACGGCCATAGTGATTCCTCCAGATGAAGCTCCTTCTGTCGGTTTAGCCAGAAAGAGTTCCCTGAAAACCTTTATGAAACCCAGAAAATATTGGCTATCCCAAATAAGAAATGTGAAAAATCCCTGGTTATCCTATCTAACTGGCGATGAGATGCGAATTATTCTTTCCAAACCGGACAGCATTAAAAAGGACGGATTCCGCGACCTAGCAGTCACACCACATATATTCCGAAATCAAAACTAAAATAAAATCCAAACTTTTAAGCAATAACAAAGGAAAGAAGCTATGTTCAACGATAAAAAGTTTGGATTTTATTTATCGCTGGAATTATGTTTATCAAGCCGCAAAATCCCCTAAGTGATCCATCCAGCCTCTTCCGTTTCTTGGTGATTTTTTTATCTGTCTCATTTTCAAGAGTTGCCAGTGCTTTAGCTTTGTCCTCCGTCGTTATGTCTAAATAAACCATGGTCGTCTCCAGATGAGCATGTCCAAGAAGAAAACTGACCTGCAAGACATTAAGCCCGTCTTCAATCCAGTGGGAAGCTTTTGCATGTCTCAAATGGGGAGCTCCCCATTTGAGACATACTCAAGAAAGACACGGAATGATGCAAGCCGCACATTGCATGTGTCCGGACAGCATCTGCGGTTTTCTTTAAGCCAGCAGATCCATTTTTCAATATACAGTCGTTCAAAACACGTCTTTGTAAAACCAGAAGGCGTAGTGCATTCTGACTCAAGGAACAGAACATAAAGAGTTAAAGCGTCCTTATAAGATTTCAGTGTGCGTTCGCTGTTTGTAAGCATTTTCGGAGCATAATCATAAAGGAAATCTGATATATACTGGAACGATTACAATATTTGTTACGAAAGTAATCGAAGTCACGCTGGAAGGACGGTCAACCTTACATTTGAGCGGACTGAGGCGTGACGATATGTGACGGTGTGACTAATATTGGCAGTATGGGTCTACTATCAGAAATATCGTCACACCGTCACGCGCCGCAAGGCAATAGGCGGCAAAAGCCGCGATATTTCCGATATGGCGCAATGCATTTTTGATACGCAGTGTCAAAAATGCTTTTGCATTACTTTTGAAAAAAGTAACAAAACTCCGACTTCCCCGGATACCAACCGAAAAAGAAAAAGAGAGTATATGAAACGAACAATCAGCGTCATGCTCGGCAAAGGCTCGGTCAATCATAACAGCCGACATTATATAGCATCAAATATAGACAGCGATAGGTCACAGTTCAATATATCTTATTGCAATATCCCCATCAAAGGTGTGTACCATGAGCTTTTTGATGATGCACTTCAGCGATACAATGCGAAGCAGACCAGAGCCGACCGCTGCATTAACGATTATTATGAAAAAATCTGAACTGCCAAACTGTAAAAATATTATTTTATGAGATCATTTTTCAGGTGGGCAACATGGAAAATATGGCTTCAAAATCTGCGGATGGTCAGATCGCGGCAAAGGATCGGCGAGTTCATGAGTAGCTTTCAAGGGCGCAATCCCTATTTAAAAGTATTTTCTGCTCATCTGCATATGGATGAGGCGACGCCGCATCTGCATGTGGATTTTATACCATTTACCACCGGCAGCAAGCGCGGGCTGGACACCCGTGTTTCCCTAAACCAAGCGCTGGCTAATCAAGGCTTCACGGGTGGTACCAGGGGTGACACAGAGTGGAACCAATGGGTCAATCAGAGAAAGTGCAGCTTTCGCAGGTGATGGAGCGCCACGGCATTGAGTGGGAACAGCTTGGCACCCACGAAGAGCACCTGAGTGTCATCGACTACAAAAAAGTCCAGCACGCCAAAGAAGTCGCTGTGCTTGAGGAAACAATTTCCGGCAAGCAAGAAGAGATCAACAACCTTGTTGACAAGGAAATGAGTGTTAAAAATGAACTTGACGGTTTCCTTTCTCGGCTGGTAGATGTCCAAGATCAGCTGGAGACTGTGGAAAGCAAAGAAAGGTTTATCGCCCAAAATGCCGCCATTACGATAATGATCGGAGTATTTGTTGTCGGAGACAAAGCCGTTGATGACAGCAAAAAGTTATAGAGAGAAAGTAGCAGAATCATTGGTGCAAAAGCTTAAAGAAGTAATTCGCAGTATCTTATCACAGTTCTTTGAAAAGACAAAAGCGCTAATTACGGAACTTGATAGGGCAAATAGTCAAATCCGAAGCCTATATGAACGACTTGAAATAAGCGAAGTTAAAGGTGAACGCCTTAAAGGAATTGAGAAAGACTACAACCGGCTACGCCGGTTTTTGGGAGGTGACAGGACAGATGAGATAATTAGTGAAGTAAAGGTAAAGGAAATAGCGGATAAGGAAAAGCGTGAAAAGAAAAGTGAAGTTTTTGGAAGGGGAAGCGAAGGAACGGCAACATGGAAAATTTCTGGAAAACAAGATTATGAACGATAAGGGGAAATTTTATTTATAAAAAATCATTTCACAGATAAGAAAACAAGCATTAGCAATACCCAAAACGGCGATTACCATATTTCTAGTTTGGTTTCACAAAAACAGGAATGCGAAATCGGGATATTCGGTAGAGAACATTTGCTGCAATATCTAAAAGAGAGTCAGCCAATGATTTATACTGAATTCCTTTTTTCTGGACGGCTAAATGCTTACCTACACGAGGTTGACATTAAAGCCCTGGAGATGTATGACAGGCTGGCCGGAGAATATTCCCTGCAACAAGGAGTAACCGAGCAGTTAAAAGCCAAAAATCAGATGGAATGGGTCGGGAGAATGAACAATATTCAAAATGCAGTTGAAGAAGTAATCAGGAATGAAATAATCAGTTAAAAAATGGAGGGTTTGCAGAAATGCGTTGCCCCTTCGGAATCGGACATGAAAAAGATCTCCTGTCGTAGGATAGCGATTAAGGTATGAGGTCTCTCGCATGTAATCAGCAGGTCATGGGTTCAAGTCCCCTCTTAAGCTCAAATGCAAAAGACTGTGTAGTTTCAATGGATACACGTTTTTTTGCACGTTTGATATTATCCATTATTTGGGACAATAGACCTTTTATTATTCGCTTGAGAGATGTATAATAATGCTGACATACTTTAACAGGAGTTTTTGCTATGGATTATGTTACACCGAAAGATAAAGCAATAGAATGGGGTCTTACCCAGCGCAGAGTTGAAGTGCTCTGTGATAAAGGTCGTATCCCCGGAGCTTATCGCCTCGGTCGTGTTTGGGCTATTCCCCAAAATGCCGAAAAGCCGATAGATGGGCGAACAATAATGGCGAAAGAAACAAAACGATAAATGGTATCTTTTTTTGGTGAGGTGTGCTCATGAAAAACACAGCGGTTTTTGGTACGAAAACTAAATTGAGAGGAGATTAATAATGAAAGCTGAAAAGCAAATAGAAGCTTCTTTTATTGATAAGCTTAAAGATTTAAAATACACATACCGTGAAGATATTATAGATAAAACTTCGCTGGAAGCTAATTTTAGAGCGCATTTTCAAAGACTAAACAAAGTGAATTTAAGCGACTCTGAATTTGCACGCCTAAGAGATGGAATTATTTCATCTGATGTGTTTACAGCGGCGAAAACATTACGAGAAATAAATACATTTAAACGCGATGATGATACGCCACTGCAGTATTCACTCGTTAATATCAAAGACTGGTGTAAAAATGAATTTGAAGTGATAAACCAACTACGCATAAACACAGATAACAGCAATCATCGTTATGATATTATTATCCTCATCAATGGTGTTCCTGTTGTTCAGGTTGAGCTGAAGTCACTGCAAATCACACCTAAAAAAGCAATGGAGCAAATCGTAGAATATAAAAATGACCCGGGCAATGGTTATACAAACTCGTTGCTTTGCTTTATGCAGCTTTTTATTGTGAGCAATGAGAGTAAAACATATTATTTTGCAAATAATCACAAGGAGCACTTTTGTTTTAATGCAGACGAGCGTTTTTTGCCAATTTATCAGATGGCAGACGAGGATAACAACAAAATTACCCATCTTCATGATTTTTCTGATAAGTTTTTGCCAAAATGCACTCTCGGGCAACTAATAAGCCGCTACATGGTACTTGTGGTAAGTGAGCAGAAATTGATAATTATGCGTCCATATCAGATATATGCGGTTAAGGCCATCATGAATTGTATTGAGCAAAACCGTGGAAACGGCTATATTTGGCATACCACCGGAAGCGGAAAAACTCTTACATCTTTTAAGACATCAACGCTTTTAAAAGACAATCCAAACATTGAAAAATGCCTTTTTGTCGTTGACCGAAAAGACCTCGACAAACAAACCAGGGAAGAATTCAACAAGTTCCAAGAAGGCTGCGTTGAAGAGAATACCAACACAGAAAGTTTAGTTAAACGGCTTACTTCGGATGATTATCGTGACAAAGTTATTGTTACCACAATTCAAAAGCTTGGGCTCGCTCTTGATGAAGATAGCAAGCGCAACCAAGAGAAGAAGAAAAGGGGCGAACCTACCTACAAAGACCGCTTGGCAAAGCTCAGCAACAAACGTATCGCCATAATTTTTGACGAATGCCATCGCTCACAGTTTGGCGACAACCATGAAGCAATTAAAAACTTTTTCCCAAAAGCACAGCTTTTTGGCTTTACAGGAACACCAATATTTGAAGAAAATGCAACCTATAAAAAAAACGATGGCACGATTGGTTCTTATATCACAACAAAAGATGTTTTTGAAAAAGAGCTGCATCCCTATACCATAACGAATGCTATTGATGATGGGAATGTGCTTCGTTTTCACATCGATTATTTTAAGCCGGAGGATGTCAAAAAAGCAGCAAAAGCTTCTGACACTGAAAGTAAAAAAGCGATAGCCGAAGCAATACTATCAAAACACGATGCCGCTACCAATGGTAGGCGATACAATGCAATTTTTGCCACTGCTTCTATCAACGATGCAATAGCATACTCTGAGCTCTTCAAGTCGTTACAAGAGGAACGCAAAAACAATGAGGGGGAAAGCTTCAAACCGCTAAATATTGCATGTGTTTTCTCTCCGCCGTCTGAAGGAAACAAAGATGTTAAGCAACTTCAAGAAGACCTACAGCAAGAAAAGGCCGATAATGAACAAGAGCCCGATAAGAAAAAGGCTGCACTTAAAAGCATCATTGATGACTATAACTTGCAGTACGGCACAAATCACAGCATAAGCGAATTCGATTTATACTATCAAGATGTGCAAAAACGCATCAAAGACCAAAAGTACCCGAATTCCGATTTTCCTCATAAAAACAAAATTGATGTAACCATTGTTGTGGATATGCTATTGACAGGATTTGATTCCAAGTATCTAAATACCTTGTATGTTGATAAAAACGTAAAGCAACATGGCTTAATCCAGGCTTTTTCAAGAACGAACCGTGTTCTAAACGACACAAAGCCTTATGGAAACATTCTTGACTTTAGAGGGCAAGAAAAGGATGTAGATGAAGCGATTGCACTGTTCTCCGGAAAAGGAAACAGTAGCAGAGCAAAAGAAATTTGGCTTGTTGATCCAGCTCCTGTTGTGGTTGAGAAGCTGGATAAGGCGGTTGCCGCGCTTGAAAATTTTATGAAATCACAGGGGCTAGAATGCAAGCCAGAGCAAGTAAGCAACCTTAAGGGTGATACCGCACGAGGTGAATTTATCAATAAATTTAAGGAAGTGCAGCGCCTTAAAACACAGCTTGACCAATATACAGATATAAAAGAAGAACAAGCGGTAAAAATCGAGGAATTATTGCCGGAAGATACTCTGCGTGCGTTCCGTGGTGTCTACATTGAAACAGCTCAAATGTTAAAAGCGCGGCAGGGCAAGGATATTAAGGATAAAGACCCGGTGATTGAACAGCTCGATTTTGAGTTTGTTCTGTTTTCCTCTGCCATAATCGATTATGACTATATCATGTCGCTGATTTCGCGGTACACGCAACCGGATATACCTAAAAAAGAAAAAATGAGCCGTGAGCAGCTCATTAGTTTGCTTTGTTCAAATTCAAATATGCTGGAAGAGCGTGAAGATATTATTGCTTATATCAGTACGCTGGAAGCCGGAAAAGGGTTGGACGAAAAGGAAATAAAAGCCGGATACCAAAAATTCAAGGCGGAAAAAGCAGCCAAAGAAATGGAATCAATTGCAAACAAACACGGCATAGAGCCTGTATCACTACAAGCCTTTGTAGATAAAATTATGGAGCGCATGATTTTTGACGGTGAAAAGCTCAGTGACTTATTTGAGCCGCTGGAGCTTGGCTGGAGAGACCGGACTAAGAAAGAACTTGAGCTGATGGATGATTTAATTCCGTTACTGAAAAAGCTTGCAAGTGGACGTACGATTGTGGGGTTGAATGCGTATGAATAAGAAGGATAAAATGGCTTTGGTACCGAAACTAAGATTTCCAGAATTTAAAAACAACGGCGCAATTAACCTTGAAAAAGGAAATGTAATATTTGAATCAATCAGTAATAAAAATCATAACTCTGATCTTCCTGTTCTCGCTATAACACAGGAATATGGGGCAATTCCAAGAGATCAGATTAATTACAATGTGTCGGTAACGGATAAGAGTCTTGAAAGTTACAAGGTTGTTGAAATAGGGGACTTTATCATTAGCTTAAGGTCTTTTCAAGGCGGTATAGAATATTCTTTATATCATGGCATTTGCAGTCCGGCTTATATTATTTTACGCAAAAAAGCTCCAATAGTGGAAGAATACTATAAGTATTATTTTAAAACAAATAAGTATATTCAAGACCTAAACAAAGACTTAGAAGGCATAAGAGATGGTAAGATGGTGAGCTATAGTCAATTTTCATCAATACTATTACCTAAACCAGACAATGACGAACAACAAAAAATTGCCGATTGCCTGTCCTCCCTTGATGACCTTATTACCGCAGAAAATGAAAAGCTTGAGGCTCTCAAGGCTTACAAAAAAGGCTTAATGCAGAAGCTGTTCCCCGCCGAGGGCGAAACTGTTCCCGAATGGAGATTTCCAGAGTTTAGGGATAGCGGGGGGTGGGACACCTCTGTTTTAAAGGATTTTGCAAAGGTTACTACTGGTAATAAAGATACACGAAACAAAATTCATGACGGTAAATACCCTTTTTTTGTGAGATCTCAAACGGTTGAGAGGATCAACTCATATTCGTTTGACTGCGAAGCAATATTGACTTCTGGTGACGGCGTAGGTGTGGGAAAAAATTACCATTATATCTTTGGTAAATTTGACTTTCACCAAAGAGTTTATTGTATATATGATTTTGATAAAACAGTTTCAGGTAGGTTTGTTTTTCAATATATTTTGGAGCATTTTAGCAAAAGAGTAATGCAATTAAGTGCGAAAAATTCAGTTGATTCGGTAAGAATGTCAATGATTACAGAAATGCCAATTATGTTACCAAGCATTGAAGAACAGAAAAAAATTGCCGAGTGCCTATTCGGTTTAGATGACATCATAAAAGCGCAAGCACAAAAAGTTGAAATTTTAAGCATTCATAAAAAAGGCTTAATGCAAGGGCTATTTCCCTCTATTAAGGAGGTGGGAGAATGAGTTATAATATTCCTTCTAAAATAGAAAAAGTAACCTTTAAGACGATGATTCTTAAGAAATTGAACAATGACAAATTCAGCCACCACAAAAAATTGTTTAGCGATAATTATAAGTGCCCCAGAAATTCGGAAGAATATACTTTAAGAGAAAATTTATCTGATGCCTTGCTTGCAAAATTGGACTTTGTACTTAAAAGGATAGGATATAATCAATTTGATGCAATTAAAGATATTGCCAAATATTTCAGGATTCTGTTAGATGAAAAAAAGTACATTGTACTATTTGCATATAACGGTACAGGTAAGACGAGGCTTTCCGTAGAGTTTAAATCATTGGGTCAACAATTAATTGATGATACCGGAGAAAAAACAGCTGATACATTATACTATAATGCATTTACTGAAGATCTTTTTAATTGGGATAATGATTTAGATAATGATACTGAACGCGTATTAAAGTTAAATAGTAACTCCAGGTTCTTTTCGGGGCTTGAAGACTTAGAAATGGAAAGCAGAATTCGACCTTTCTTGCATAGATACGCCGATTTTGATTTTGATATTAAGTATGAGGAATCAGGAATCATTTTTTTCAGAGATGTATTAATTTCTGGAACTACTCAGAGGATTGATAACATAAAGATATCTCGTGGCGAAGAGAACATCTTTATTTGGTGCTTCTTTCTTGCTATTGTTCAGTTGGTTGTAGATAAAGCGGAATCGTATAATTGGGTAAAGTATATCTATGTCGATGACCCAATTTCTTCTTTGGATGATAATAATGTTATTGCCGTTGCAAGTCATTTGGCACAATTAATGAGTGGTAATGATATTAAAGTAATTGTTTCATCACATCATACATTGTTTTTTAATGTTTTATGTAATGAAATTAATAAAGCAGAACAATTATTTTTACAGAAAAACGCCAAGAGTGGTACCTATATACTTAAAGACACCACAAAAACACCTTTCTTTCATCATGTTGCATTATTAAAGGAGTTGAAAAAAGCGTCTGATTCAGATGAACTATATACATATCACTTTAATATTCTTAGAAATATATTAGAAAAGACAGCATCTTTTCATGGTTTTGCACACTTCTCGTCTTGTATAAGAAAGGGAGTGGACGAGGATGAACCTGTCTATACAAGACTAGTAAATCTTTTGAGCCATGGTAACTATTCTTTATTCGACCCTAAAGAAATGGTTGAAGAAAACAAAGAACACTTTAAAAACATACTAAATAATTTTTTAGATGATTATAATTTTAATAAAAAACTATTTGAAGACGGTCAAGTTCAGGAGGAGCAAGAATGAACGATACACAACAAAAACAATTAGGCGCAACGCTTTGGGGCATTGCTGACAAATTACGTGGAGCCATGAATGCCGATGACTTCCGTGATTATATGCTGTCTTTCCTATTCTTGCGCTATCTTTCGGATAATTATGAGGAAGCAGCAAAAAAAGAACTTGGCAGTGATTATTTGCACTGTGAAGAGGAAATTAAAAGAATCTCTATTGCTGACAAGAGATATGAGACAATTAGCTCGTTGAAAGAACAGATAACGAATTATTTCAGCAAACAGCAATTAGAAGAAAACGCAAAGAAGATGCTGATTGGCGAGCATCATGAATTGTTAGATAGTACAAAGTTAACCCCGCTTGTGGTTTGGTATAACGATAATTTAGATCAAGTGGCTACGTTTGAAAAACAAATGCGCCGTAAAGTTCATTTTGTAATTAAGCCACACTACCTCTGGAGCAATATATATGAGTTGGCCCGCACACAAAGCAAGCATCTTTTGAAAACCTTGCAAGCAGGTTTTAAGTATATAGAAAATGAATCCTTTAATAGTACATTTCGTGGTTTATTTTCCGAGGTTAATCTTGACTCTGATAAACTTGGGAAAAATTATGAATTGCGCAATACAATGCTGTGCTCAATTATAACTGAAATTGCCGAGGGGCTTTCCGAATTCCCTAACGAAAGTGATATCTTAGGCGATGCCTATGAATACTTAATAGGGCAGTTTGCAGCGGGCTCAGGCAAAAAAGCGGGAGAGTTCTATACTCCCCAGCAGATTTCAACCATTCTTTCTCGTATAGTCACACTTGACAGCCAAGACCCAAGCACAGGCAAAAAGAAGCAGCTTAAAAACGTGCTTGACTTTGCGTGTGGCTCCGGCTCGCTCCTTATCAACGTTAGAAAGCAGCTTGGCGCTAACAGTATCGGTCAGATATACGGACAGGAAAAGAACATAACAACTTACAACCTTGCTCGTATGAATATGCTTCTTCATGGGCTTAAAGATTCAGAATTTCAAATATTCCACGGAGATTCACTGCTAAACGACTGGGATATTCTAAACCAAATGAACCCGGCAAAAAAGTTGGAATGTGATGCAGTAGTAGCCAATCCGCCTTTCAGCTACCGTTGGGAGCCTAACGACACTCTGGCAGAAGACTTTCGCTTTAAAAGCTATGGGCTCGCGCCAAAATCAGCAGCCGACTTTGCCTTTTTGCTGCATGGTTTCCACTTTTTAAGCGATGAGGGCTCTATGGCGATCATATTGCCACATGGTGTTTTATTCCGTGGGGGTGCCGAGGAGAAAATTCGCACTAAATTGCTCAAAGATGGAAACATCGATACTATCATTGGTCTGCCAGCCAACCTCTTTTTCTCTACTGGCATTCCAGTTTGTATTCTTGTGCTCAAAAAGTGTAAGAAATTTGATGATGTGCTGTTCATTAATGCAAGCGAGTATTTCGACAGAGGGAAACGTCAAAATGTTCTTTCGACGGAACATATCGATAAAATAGTTGAGACATACCAATATCGCAAAGAAGATGACAAAAAATACTCACGCCGTGTCTCCATGGAAGAAATTAAAAAGAGCGGATACAATCTGAATATATCAAGATATGTGAGCACAGCAGCAGCGGCAGAAATTGTTGACATTACCGAAGTTCACAAAAATCTGGCTAAAATTGAGGATACAGTAAATAAAGCAAAGACTATCCATAATAAATTTTTGAAAGAACTTGGATTGTCAGAGCTACCTTGAATTTAGTATACTGAATAAATGCCAGTTGGAAGCTCCCAGGAATCGTATTGAATATGTATTCATGCATGATTTTTAATTTATCAACCTACTCACTCGTAGCAGTTTTATGGATTTCTGACTATGTTGATGCCTGACTGGAAAGAACGGTAAAAAGTTCTCAACTTGGATGAGTTTATGGTCAATAATAGCTTTGCTTTTATTGATATAACAAGACAACACACACGCTATTCCCCCGGCAACACTTTGTTAACAATAAATCAGAGAACCCAAAAGATATGGATAACTAGGACAATCAGAATATCAGGAACCACATAATCTAACAAAATTGTTTAGAAAACGCTCCAAGTGAGCGAGAGAGGATAGACGTGAGTGAATTTAGAGATAATAAAAAGTGGTCTGATAGAATCGGATACTGTTTCACATCGCGTAGAGATTAAATCCTTAATTTCCAAAATACCTTATATGGAAGATCGAATATGTCGAACTTAAATACTGAGGAATATAAATCATTTGAAAGCATTAAGCATATTCGGGAAAGCGGAAACGACTTTGGTATGCTCGCGAGCTTGCAAATATCTTAGATTATACGGAATGGCGCAATTTTTAGAAGGTTATTGATCGGGCCATACTTGCCGTAAGAACAGTGGTTTCAGCGTTTTAGACCATTTTGTTGAGGTCAAAAAAATGGTCGACATTGGCAGTTAACTCAAAGGAAAGTCAAAGATTATGAACTTATACGCTATGCATGTTATTTGATTGTTCAAAACGGCGACCCGAGAAAAGAAATAATTGCTTTGGGCCAAACTTATTTCGCTATACAGACACGCCGCCAGGAAGTCCAAGATAAGTTTAATCAGCTTGGCGAAAATAATAAACGATTAGTTGTCCGTGGAAATATAAAACAGTGGAATCAGCTTCTTGCAGAAGCAGCGCATAATGCCGGTGTGATTACTGATGAGGAATTTGCGATTTTTCAAAACGCCGGATATTTGGGCTTGTATGGTGGCATGACTGTCTCAGACATCCATACAAAAAAAGGCTTGAAGAAAAATGAAAAAATCCTTGATTATATGGGAAGTACAGAATTGATTGCTAATCTGTTCAGAATTTCTCAGACTGAGGAGAAACTGAAACGAGATGAGATAACAACTGCCATCGATGCAAATTACACGCACTATGAAGTCGCTGAGAAAATACGCAAAGCTATTATTGAAATGGGGGCCACACTACCAGAAGACTTGCCTGTGCCGGATAAAAGCGTTCAGACAGTTGAGCGTGAGGAAATACGTAAACTCAGAAATTCAAAGAAAAAGCTGATGCTGTACGAATAGAGGTATGAAAAACTTGAAATAGCAGAGTGGTTCTGATAACATTTTGATAACAAAAAATCGGCAAGTGTCGAATAATGTGGAAAACAGGTACAATGGAAAAGCACAAAACTTAAACAAAATTGTTTAGTAAAAGTTAAGATTTCCTGAGTGGGAGTAGGGCTAAAAGGGCGTTAGGAAGCTTACCTGTGAAGTTTTAGTGGCGCTTAGTCATCGGATAAACACTGTGTTTTTAAGGGTTTAAGAGATATCTGAGTATGTGTTAGGTGGTTATGATTTCAGTCACTTTTTGACGTCATCATAACCACTTAGTTTTGTTTTCGTAGCTCCGCGAAAAATAAAGAGAAAGTTGCTCAAACTCGGGTTCGACAGTCTGTAGCCACGAGAAGTGCCTCAAAACCTTGTGACACAAGGGCTAGAGGCACTTGTGGATAAATTGCCGTGTGTCTACATTTTTGACCTCTGAAAAAGGGAAATATCCAGTATTTTAGCGGGTTCCGGGATTTTAAGCAAAAAAAGAATTCTCTTTTGAGCTTCGTTTATCTCCGTCCTTTGGTAGACCTTTCCGTCCGTCGATTCGTATTCGATTAGATGCATATTTTCCAGTTCTGAACGTAATTGGGGCCATGTTTGCAGGGTGTTAACCTCTGCGATTCTAACGAGGAGAAGGGATAACCAACACAGTAGAACATGGGCCCGGATTCTTTCTTCTTTTCTATGATAGACAGGCCGTAGTTCAAGCGTTGTTTTCAATGTGCGAAACGCTCGTTCGACTTCAAGCAGTTGCTTGTAGCCTAAAGCGATGTCTTCTACGGAAAGGGTGTCATCCGACGAACGGATTAGATATTTTCCATCCAAGTGTTCCATCTCTTTAACGACTTGGTTATTGATCTTAAAATTACCCTTAGAGTCCATCTTGAGATACTTCTTGTACGTGATGTGACTGTTAAGACGGCAATGGGCTTTGGAATGGGCGCTTCCATTCAGTTCTTTAAGCTTAGCAAGTTCCGCTTTGAGTTTCTCCAGATGCTTTTCACGTCTTGCAGCATCACGTCGAGCCTCTGCAGGATTGCGGACAAGCACATAACGAACGCGGGCTTCTCCGTCGCCTACAATGACTTCCTTGACTTCAAGATTCTCGCGCACAGATCGGAATCGCCCAGGATGAGCTAGTGCCTTTTCAACGATGGGTTTACCAGCTGTCATTCGTTCCCCTACAATATAGTGTCCGCCCGCCTCTTGGAGAACGCGCAGGTTTCCCTCGGATGAAAAACCTCTATCTGCTACAGTAATTACGCGACCAAGCTTCCAACCGGTTAAGTCTCGCTTAACCTCTGGAATGACCGTCATATCGGAGGTGTTTCCAGGCCAAGACCAACATCGTATAGGAATACCGTCTCGCGTCACTGCTAAACCAATCACTATTTGAGGGAGATCGGGCCGACTGTCTTTTGAATGCCCTTGTAACTTAAAGTCTTCATCATCCCATTCATCCATCTCAAAATACGTGGACGTTGTATCAAAGAATAGAAGATCAACCTCTAAGTTGAAAAGATCGGCGACGGCATTGAAAACTTCGTGCTGAATCTCTTCTTCCGATTCTAAAAGGAAATCCATCGCTCTGTAGCAGTGCTGGACATCGAGATCATTCAGTCCTGGAATCATGACTTTCTTAGAGATCCATTCTTCCAGCCCAAGTTTACTGGAGGGGGCCAAGGCTCTATTAGTGACCATCGCCAAGATAACCCGTTCCATCTCCGTCCGAAACTCACGGTTCTTGAGACGCTTTTCCAGCAGTTTATCGATCCCAATGCGCTTCCAAAGTCCATCTAGGAACCAAACTCCACCCATAGGCCGACTGGATAAAAACTTCAACTCCGGCGTTTTGCCATCGAAAAGTGTTGGCTCTTCGCCCAGAAAACGCTGGATACTCCGAGCCAGACGCTTAAGTGCATCCATATCCAGTTCATCCATCCGTCCGAAACTATGAATCACCTCTGCCTGCGGTGTACCCGTCTTCGGATTTCGAACGTTATGAGCCAACTGAACATATTTAACGACCTTATTATCTTTGTTTTTGCGGGAACTTACACGAATATACATAGTACTATTATATCATTGCGCACCTACATTAATCAATAGAATGTCAGTATTTATTTGAAGTTATCCACAGATTCGTGTGCCTACACACTTTTGACTTATCCACTTGTGGATAAGTCTTTTAACCCGCATGGTTGAAGGATTTGAAATTTTTTCATGTGCCTAAAACGGTTTTGGACTGTCGAACCCGAGATAGATCTAGATTTTACAGGGTTCAAGGAAATAACCTCACCAGAAGCTGAAGAAATAAAGTCCGCCTTATTAGAAATAATTAAAAATAACAATTTCTATGTTCTTATTGATAACCTTGACGAACCATGGATTAATAGCAATCAAATGAATAGCTGGTTAAGAGGTTTAATCCTTTCAATGAGACAGCTTAAACGAGATTTTAATAATTTAAAGATTATTACTTTCTTAAGAGATGACATCTACGATGAAATAGCAAAAGGAAGTGATTTATTTGATTCAGAAAACGAAATTTTAAGAATAAAGTGGAAAGACGATAATAACTTCAGCCTAAGAAAATTATTAGCTACTAGGATAGCGACATATTTTAAAGAAGAGTTAAATGATTCATTACTTGCATTTGACAACAAGTGGTCTTATTTTTATCCCTTGAGATTGAATTATGGACAAGTACCGGGCAAATATCTTACAACCTATATAACAGAAAGGACGTTTTCAAGGCCTAGGGAGTTTTTACAATTTTGTAGACATATTATAGAAAAAAGCCAGAGCGAGAAATTACCAGTTTTACAGGATGCAGTACATATAGCGGAGAGGGAGTATTCGAACTGGAAAGTACGGGATCTAGTCGGTGAGTATTCAAAGACATATGAAAACTTAGAAAATTGTATATTATCCTTTTCAGGAGCATGTCAGAATTGGCAATTGTCATATGCGGATTTGGTTACACACTATAGTAATTTAAGTGATGAGCAGAAAATTTATAATAAAATTTCTAACAAACACCTAGGACAAGATGATCTTATTAAGTTTTTATTTCTTGCAGGGTTTCTTAGAAAGGTCATTCTTAAACTGGGCGTAAGGACTAAATATCTAACAAGTATAGAAGAGAAATTTGTCAGTCCAAGTACTAGTACGTTCGATATACACCCGGCTTTTAGAAAGAAACTAGCTGAAATGTAATTGTACAATACAATACTAACATACGCCGTCTGAAAATCACTCAATAAAACCCTTGAAGAAGGGTTCGAGACTGCCTTGAAAGCATCGGAAACGATGTATTTGTAAAGTTTCTGGATAACCCAGAAATCGTGGATGTGGGACGAGAGCTTAATTTATTAGACGCTTGAATAAAGCGTCTTTTTTCTTGGTAAATATTTGTCTTATCAAATTGGAGGAATATAGAAACTTACCGAGAATTAGCATATAAGAATGGTGAATAATGGAATACCATGAAGACATGCAAGTTCATATAGATCAACGAGCAGTAGCAAGGAGAGTGAAATGACTCAGTTAGAATTCTTTAGGCTGTTAACAGGTCGAAAATAAGAGAAGTAGGATTAATCCACATCACTACGAGGGCGGGAACTGGAAAATCGGCTTCATGGGGGAAAGATTAACAGGGACCTGAAGAGATGATAAGGGGGCTTAGAATTGTCAACAACAGATAACTTCTTTGGACAGCAGAAAGACAAATCGAGGATAAAAACTTTAATAGTAACGGATTTTTTCAAGGCGTACTTTTCAATAATCAACAATTCTGTTGGACAAAATGCGCGTGAAATCATTTATATTGATTTATTCTGTGGTCCAGGAAAGTTTGATGATGGAGAACCATCTACTCCCTTAGCTCTATTAGACATGGTTAATAACTTTAAATCTGATGACATACGTAATAAGTTAAGAATTGTATTTAACGACGAAAATAGTGAATACATCGAGAAGTTAAAAAGTCTGGTATCAGATCATGATGTACGATCTAAGCTTAATTATGATCCCGTTATTACTAATAAAAAAGCTGGTAAAGTTGATATAGAAGTCCATTTGAACAAAAAGGTTCCCATTTTCTCTTTTATTGATCCTTGGGGGTATAAGGATGTTTCTGCTGAACAGACCTGGGCGCTGGTGGAAAATATTGGTTCGGACTGTGTGCTGTTTTTTAACTCAAACCGTTTTTTGATGGACATGCCTAAGGAATCACGGTTATGCTATTTTGAACCAATATTCGGCGATCAGTTACCTGAAGTTGAAAAAGTGGTAGATAATAGGCAAATGAATCAAAAGCAAAAGACACAAAAAATAGTCGAATTGTTTTCCAAGAACCTTTGTAATGTGATGGGTAAATCGGATTACTCTGGTTACAAGTTATTTGTATTACCTTTCAGTTTTGAGGCTGATGATAAAGAAAAAATAAGTCACCACATAGTATTTATCACAAAAAACCACAAGGCAATTATAGAAATGAAAAAGGTCATGTTAAAACACAGCAATACGAATAACATACAATTAGGATTTGACAGTAAGGATCTATTACAAATTTCACTTTTCCATAGAGAGGATTTTCTCGATGAGGCAATTATTGATTTAATAAAACGGCGTTTCCGAAATAACCGAAGTTATCTAGATAAGACTTGGACAATCGCCTCTTTGTTGCAAGAACTTGACGCATTCAATATGAGTTTGGTATATCAAGTTACCCCATATTCGTTTGAAGAGGTCAAAGGGGCCTTAAAAGTCCTAGATAAAAAGGGTTTAATCGAAATTATCGTAGAACCAAATAAAAAAATTAGAGAGAATATTACCAACGACAGAAATTATAAAATCAAAACAGAAATGTTGGTGTAAAAAGTGGCTAATAAAACTAAAATCGAATGGACCGAGTGTTCATGGAATCCGGTAACAGGTTGTACTAAGGTTTCGGCTGGATGCCAAAACTGTTATGCAGCCACTTTTGCTAAAAGGCTTGAGGCAATGCATAACCCCAGATATACAAATGGATTCAACGTGACGATTCATGAAGACTTAATAACAGCGCCTGTAAAATGGAAAGCACCAAGAAAGGTCTTCGTAAATTCAATGTCTGATCTATTTCATGAAGTCCTGAAGGATGAGATAATACTTAGCATATTTGATACTATGAATAAGGCCTCTTGGCATACATTTCAAGTGTTAACAAAAAGACCTGAACGCCTCCAGGCTTTATCAAATCGAATCAACTGGACTAATAATATTTGGATGGGCGTTTCAATTGAAAGCAGTGATTATTTGTATAGGGCTGAGCAATTAAAGAGTACCAATGCTCAAGTGAAATTTATATCTGCGGAACCCTTACTATCCGATTTGAGTGGTTTAGATCTCAATGGCATCGATTGGATTATAGTTGGCGGAGAATCTGGTCACTATTGTCGCCCTATGGAAGAAGAATGGGTGATTAGCCTTAGGGATAATGCGAAAGAAACTGGGGTTCCATTTTTCTTTAAACAATGGGGTGGAACAAACAAAAAAAAGAATGGAAGATTACTTGAAGGCCGGACATATGATGAATATCCCCAAATGGAATAAGGCAATTGGATGTAGGCCGAGAACTTAATTTAGTGCAAGATCAGACGCTTGAATAAGCGTCTTTTTTCTTAGAATATTTGTCATACCAAGATGGAGGAATTTAGAAACTTACCAAGAATTAGCATATAAGAATGGCGAATAATGGAATGAACTTGAAGATATACGAGCCCTAGAGAGGAGAATGAAAATGACGCAACCCGAGGCAATTATTGAAGCATTTAAAGCTACAGGTGGAACAAGAAGTAAACATGAAGTTGACACATGGGTGTGACAGAAATATGGGGACGTATGGAAAGATTTTGGTACTCCTATGGCAGATATGGTCCCCGTATCTCAGGAAGGAAATAGCTCTACAAAATGTCCGAGAAGAATTACGTGTTCTTGAAAGAGTTTCATCCTGGAGAGTACCAATTAATTATGTGATTATATCTATTTTAGACCAATGATGTTTTCTAGTAAGGAGTTAGCTGACTATAAGTCTTATCATTTGCCATCTGGCTAGGACGTCAGGTGAAATACATTGGACGAAAAACTGAAAGCAATGAGGGAGTACAAATGAATACAGTTGTTGAACAGATTGCAGTGGATTTAGGTAAAATCAAAAACTTAGCTGAGGATTTCCTTTTGCATCACTCACAAATTAGGTACTGTGGGCAAATTGAGGGTGTAATCGGATTTAGTAGTTACGAGTGGGTTAAAATAGATCACCAAGGCCAGCAGATTCAAGCACGCTTATATAAAGAATATAGTTGCCTTGCGGAGCTAATGGAAACCCTGATATCTGAATTACCTTCCGAATACCAACGGACTTTTAAAGAATGCAAAGGTGAAGTGCTTTCCTGTATAGAACAGAATCGGCAAGTGTGGGACTCCTCGACAACGGAAGTTTTTGAAAAAGTACATGGGAATTTGGATAAACAGTTTGAGTTAGTGAAGAATTTATATAGTAACAACGATGGCGGTCATATCTTTGTGCCTGACACGAATGCAATACTTATTAACCCACATTTAGATAAGTGGACTTTTGAAGATGCAGTTAAGTTTGAGATAATACTTACCCCATCGGTATTATCCGAATTAGACCAACTAAAAATGGTTGGTAGGAACGAAGAGGTTAGAAACAAGGCTCAGTCTATTATTAGATCTATCAAAGAATACAGAAGACGTGGAAGACTTACAGAAGGTGTAACCCTTAAAAAGAATGTAAGCATGATAAGGGCATTGGCAGTGGAACCTGAATTTGAAAAAACTTTTTCCTGGTTACAAGAAGACAATAAAGACGATAGGCTACTGGCATCTTTCATGGAGATAATGAAGGGGTACCCAAACTCTGTTGTGATTCTAGTTACCTCGGATATAAATCTACAGAACAAAGCTGAATATGCCAGACTACCTTTTCTTGAACCGCCTAAGGAAGAGTAAGTTAAGTCTGGGGACCAGGGTACTTTATCAAAACTAGTAAATTCCCTTCCTGGCAGGTCGCACGTTCTAGCGGGGGGAGTATTTCGCCGGGGTAAGGTTTAAAGATAGTGCGGCAAAGTAAATGCTTTAAGCCTAACAGAAATAAGTTATGTAGAATTTAAAGGTGGTAGCCAGTAGTGAATGTATTGAGCTCCGAAAAATGCCAATTGACGATGGAGGCTGATGCATATTTTATTATGAAAGTAGGTTTTAAATCCTGGCTTAAGTTTACTTGGATATCTGAATCTTTACAGGTAAACTCGGGGGAATAGGAGGAGTTAGCAATTATGTACAAACAGAACAACATACCGGGAGATATTCTTTTCCGGGATTGGATGGATTACATACAGAAGAAAGTCGGGCAGGAACAGTGGGTAACGGTTTACTGCATTAATAAGGGGGACTGGGGAGAAACGTATTTTTTCAGTGCCCTCATTCAAAACACTATGGTAGAAGAGGCTTTAAACAACGAGTCGTGGGATTTACGCATGGGTAATGGTATGCCGGGTTGCACTGAGTACTTTGGCCACGAAGTTGAAAGCCAGATAACTTATCATAGGTTCGGAAACGACGACGGGATAGAACCGCTTATTCACTGCCGTGAATTCCATGGCATTAAAAAGAACTATGTAGAGGTGTCCGAAGAGTTTCGGCTTTTTCACAATCTTTATTATGATAAGTCTTTTAATAAGTTTGTGAAGATCAATAAAAGTGGGGCCGAAGAGGATTATATACTTATCGAGGAAGATCGGGTACAGATTAAGTTAAAGCCTCTAAAGCAATTCCTTGCCATTAAGGAGATGCATTTGGCAATCTACTTCTCCATCGATCGATACTCAGACAAGACTCTTACTAACCTGGGCCTGAGCGAGATTCGAAAGGTTGTAAAAGAAGGAAACTTACATTATTTTCGCTACATCGATGAACCGGGAGTCTCTTATAAAGATGATAAACCAACTTTATCTCGGTTGGAAGGGAAGAAACTAATCCAGGGAATGCCTAAGGAGAAAAGTGGGATTTGGCCTTTCGAGGCAGAGGCGGACTACGAGGACTTTATTATCGGCATAGACGGTAACGGGGACCCCAAACTGTACACCTGCAACGAAGATAAGTTATCGAACTACTTCGGCAAGAATCCACACGCTCCACATTATTTAACACCTGTGTACTTTAGGAGGGATGTTTTAACGAAATACTACTCCAAACCAGAGATGTACTCCGTAGAAGATGGTTACCTCAGTTGCGGTACATTATGGGGCCTGCAAATGGATAACAACCATGGAAAGTACATAATAGTGTTCTTGGGTGACCTTGGTCGGGACCTGCCTGCTGAAGAGCGTGGGTATTGGAAGAGTTACAACGTACCACCAGAAGGTACAATTAGTGATGTGAACTGGAAGCGGAGCTTCCTGGCCGAGTTTACTAATCCAGAAAAGGCTGATCTACTTTTTAAGCACCAGTTTAATATCTTTCAAGAGAAGTGGTCAAAGAAATTTGGGTGGCTTCTATTCAAGCCACTATCTGAAGATGATGAGCATAACTTCAAAGTGCTGAGGGTTCCAGTCTCAAATGACCAATCTGAGTTCGATCAGCAATCCATGGCCCTCACAAAAGTTCTAGTTGATTCCCTTAACGAAGAGGAGATTCAGGCACAGATACTAGGGGAAGTCCCCAAGAATTCAAAAGGTATTAACAAATTATCTCTTTGGTTTCAAGAGATGGGGTTGATTGGGTCAGAGGAGCATATTAAATTTCTCAGGTCTTTACAGGATTTGAGAAACGGGGCCGGTCATAGGAAGGGAAAAGACTATCAGAGGGGGGCTACCTACTTTCATTTGGGTGAAAGACCATTTGCAATCGTCTTTGAGGATGTTTTAAAGCAGGCAACGGAATTCCTAGAGTATCTGGATCAACAATTGCTAACCTAATTTATTACAATTTTTTGGAGGAGAAAAATTGAGCAAACAAGTACAAATCAATAATGCCGAGGAATTAGCCAAATTAAAACTAAGCATCTTGGAAACTGCCGAAAGTACAACAACAAAATTAAAGGAATTACTTGAGCACAAAAAAGGAATTGACCTTTTCCATGAGATTCGATTTCATGAATTCGGGCAGGATCCCTTGGAAGATCGAGCATTAAACTTAGTTGAGCAGTTGAACCAAACATTTACATATCTGACATCGCTAATGGCTACGGAATATCTTCTAGAGACGCACCCAGAACATGCACCATTTATTCTTAACTTGGGAACATCCCCTGGCTACGATGTAGTCTCAAAAGACGAGGTAGTTATTGCTGAAACATTTTCAGCTGTGAGTCCGAGCAGTAATGATAAATTAAAAAAGGATTGCATTAGGGTAAGAGCTCAGACTGGAGCTCTACATAAGTATGTATTTTACTATTCCCCTGATAAGCGTAACGTAGATAATGTCAGGAGTAAGTATCCTAACGTTAAGATAGTTCTATTGGATCTTTGGTTCTAGCTCTTACGGATTGCAATCTTATTTATTAAGCCCATTTTTGCCCATATTGAACTAGCTTCTCGCCAGGGGGGCTCTTAGGTTACTGAAGGATAATCACCAACTGAAGGATAAAACAGTAACTTTTCAAGAATAAATTTTTTTATTATTATAAAGAGTTACCGATAAACCCTTCAGTCCTTCAGTTACTTCAGTAGATGACTAGGCTATAATGGTCTTAAGATTAAATTTAGAAGAGCTAGCATGTGCGGACGCTTTACTTTTATTGATATTGAGGATATTAGAGAACGATTTAAAGCTGAACCAATACACCTAAAACCTAACTACAACGTTGCCCCGACTCAAAATGTCCCTGTCATAAACCCAGCTATCGGCCATAAAATGATCAATGCCAGGACAGAAACTGTAGATGATAAGCCAAGGTGCAAGCATAGACTCCAACGAAAGCGTTGCCTTATAGTAGCAGATGGGTTCTATGATCGGAAGAAAGAGGGGCGCACCAAACGACCTTACAGAATAACTCTAAAGAATAAAGAGCTCTTCGGGTTCGCTGGCCCTTGGGACACGTGGAAGTCACCCGATGGCGATATAGTTAATTCATGCACCATAATAACGACTACTCATAATGAGCTAATGGCGGGGATCCATGATCGCATGCCTGTCATCTTGTCGCGAGATGCTGAGCGTGCCTGGTTGGATCAGAGTATTGTGGACGCGGGGTATCTTAAGAGTTTGTTAGTGCCTTACCCAGCGGAGTCCATGATTGCCTATGAGGTTTCTGAGTTGGTGAATTCAGTTAAGAATAATGGGCCTGAGTGCTTGGTTCCTGTGGGAGCTAAACTGTTTTAGCTTAACTAAGTCTTTAATACGCTTCGAATCTGCGGCTTAGGGGACACTAATTTACAAAGCCGCAATTGGCTACTTTTGTTGTTAGAAAAACCGAAAATGCTTGGTTCTTTACAGGAAATTGGTGGATATGGCCTAACGAGTGTTACAAGCAGATGAAATCTTAGAGTTTCTAGCATTATTACTTAACGGACGGAATATTGCTTGTCTTCAAACCGAATGGTTTTCAGGGGCTGAGGGAGAACTGCAAATGGATTTGTGCTGACGTGCTTGAGGTCTTTCTATAATTGCCTTCTATCGGAGTTGCTAGTAATGCTTAACCTACGGAAGAGGAAAGGTCACTCAAATAAGCAAGGACTCACCCCTATGAAGAATGTTTGTTATGGAGGAGAGAGCAAGTATGAAAATCTTTCTATCATGCGTTAGCACCGAGTTCAAATCTTATCGTCTAAAGCTTGCAAATCAACTAGGCGCACTTAAAGGCCACCCCTATGAAGTTAAAGTTCAGGAAGATTTTCAGCAAGGTGGACACATCCTATTGGAGAGCCTCGCAGATTACGTCCGGAAATGTGATCTTGTCATCCACCTCGTTGGTGAGGCATCCGGTGCCCGACCCACCCAGGAACATGAGCAATCCCTTCTCCAGACCCTTGGAAAAACTGACTCCGCGACGTTTTCAGGTTGGTCTTACACCCAGTGGGAATACCGACTTGCCCGCTACTTTAAGAAGGAGGTATTGGTCTATTTCGCCAAACCTGAGGCTCCGCGCGACTTCGGTTGGCCAATTCGCCAGAGTGACGACGACGCTCGGCTTCAGCAGGCTCATGTACAGCACATTTACGACTCCGGCGAACATAGGACGAACTTTGACGGCTGGCATCAGCTTGTTCGAGAAGTTTTCCACGACCTGTGCCTGGAACTAAATCACAAGGTGAACAATTTGCCATATAAAACTCTCGGCACGCTATTTAAAGGACGCGAGGGATTCCTAGAGAAAATTCACACTATGCTGTCACAAGCAGAGTATTGCGGGCACCAGCGTGTGGCAGCTATTACAGCCAGTGCTACAGTTGCCTCCGTCCATGGCTTGGGTGGGATTGGAAAGACACGTGTGGCTTTAGAGTTCGCCCACAAACACTTCGAAGATTACACTGCCTTACTCTTCGTGCGAGCTGATTCTCCAGATGGCCTCAAGGCTAACCTTGGAGCACTCTGCAGGCCAAGTGTGCTCGATCTTGAGGAGAAGGATACTAAAGAACTCGATGTACAGGTTGCTGCAACGTTACATTGGCTACAGCAGCATCCTGGCTGGTTATTAATATTAGACAACGTGGACACAGAGCAAGCCGCACAAGCGGTGGAGAACATATTGGGTCAACTCTCCAGCGCCGGGCAAGTACTCATCACCTCGCGGATTAGCCGCTGGTCAGGGGCTGTAGAGAGCCTTGCATTGGATGTCTTAACCGAAGCGGATGCAGAGAGCTTCCTGCTTGAACGCACTGCGAATCGGCGACGAAAACAGGCAGATGACGCCTCACAGGCTCACAAGCTGGCGGTGACACTTGGCAAGCTTGCCCTAGCGTTGGAACAGGCCGGAGCTATGATCGAGACAAAACGGATGTCCTTTGCCCAATACCTCGAACAATGGCAGACCCAGCATGACCGAGTGCTGATGTGGTTTAACGAGCGGTTAATGCAATACCCATTGAGCGTGGCGGTAACGTGGCAGACCTCATTCGATCAACTCTCGGAACCCGCTCGTCGATTACTAAACCGGTTGGCATGGTTCTCCCCGGATCCGATTCCTGAAACGTTGCTGGACGTCACAATCGAAGTCTCTTCCTTAGACGATTCAGGGAAGTATGGAATCTCAGAACTCCCAACTGAGCTCTTCGATGCACTTGCCGACCTAGAGACATTCTCCCTAGTGACACGCGCCGATGACGTGCCCACATTTTCCGTTCATCGCTTGGTGCAGGATGTAACCCGTCGAAGTTTACAGGGTGATGGGGAGCACCATGAACTAACGGGAGCCATGGATTGGATAGATAAAGCCTTTGTCGGCGACCCGGAAGACGTACGCTCGTGGTCCACGCTGGACCCTCTGGCACCTCACGCCCAAACGTGCGTGCATTTTGCCGACAAAGCTCAAATCAACGAGCCCACAAATCGGTTGATGAACCAACTTGGTACTTTCTTCTATTCCAAGGCACTTTATGCCCAGGCTGAACCGTTGATGAGACGCGCGTTGGCCATCGATGAGCAGAGCTATGAAGAAAACAACCCTAAAGTGGCCATCCGTCTTAGCAATTTGGCACAACTATTGCGAGCGACCAATCGGTTGAAGGAGGCTGAGCCGCTCATGCGCCAAGCGCTGGCCATCGATGAGCAGTACTATGGAGAGAACCACCCTAAAGTCGCCGTAGACCTCACCTGTTTGGCGGGAATGTTCCTGGACACCAATCGGTTGAAGGAGGCCGAGCAGCTGTTGCGACGGGCGCTGGCCATTGATGAGCAGGGCTTAGGAGAGAACCATCCTAGCGTTGCCATAGTTCTTAGCAATCTAGCGGGACTATTAAAGGCCACCAATCGGCTGAAGGACGCCGAGCAGCTGATTCATCGAGCGCTGGCCATTGATGAGCAGAGGTATGGAGAGAACCACCCTAAAGTGGCCAACCATTTCAATAATTTAGCGCAACTGTTACAGGACACCAATCGTTTGATGGAGGCCGAGCAGCTGATGAGACGGGCGCTGGCCATTAATAAGCAGTACTATGGAGAGAACCACCCTACTGTGGCTATCCATATTAATAATTTAGCGGCACTGTTGCTGGCCACTAATCGGGTGCAGGAGGCTGAGCCGTTGATGCGACAGGCGCTGGTCATTGATGAGCAGAGCTTAGGAGAGAACCATCCTGACGTCGCCATCCGCCTCAACAATTTGGCGACACTGTTGAAGGCCACGAATGGGGTGCAGGAGGCTGAGCTGTTGATGCGACGGGCGCTGGCCATTGATGAACAGAGCTTAGGAGAGAACCATCCAGCCGTTGCAACCGATATTAACAATTTGGCGACACTATTGCAGGCCACTAATCGGATTCAGGAGGCTGAGCTGTTGATGCGTCGAATGGTGGGCATTCTGCTCAATTTCAGCCTCTGCAACGGGCATCCACATCCTTATCAACAAGCTAGTCTTAACAACTACATTCAATTGTTGTTGCAAATGGGCCTCTCGCGAGAGCATGCCAATGCCACAATTCACGAACTTATCCAGTTTGATAATTTATAAGGAAATCTTAGACTGGCTGGAAGTGGGATGTGAACCTTTGTCGGTTTGTCTAAAGCACTGACGTTGAATAAGCATCTAGGAGCGTGGAATGAGAGTCAACCACTCGTAGATGCCCAAACAAAGTCTTGTCACCTATTTAAAATACGCTTTTAAAATATACCGCTCTATGCGGCTAATTTTTTAATCCCTTTGGAATGGTGACAAGGGTGTTCAAGGTTTTACTATTCTAAGCAATATAAAAACAGAGTGGCTAGTCAATGGTGGACAGAGAACTCTCGATTCGTACAAAAGTAAAACGGTTATGAAGAGTCACATGGAATATTTCGCGGGCCTACCCCTATATGTTGAGAGTGATAAGTACTTCTTTGTACACGCGGGGGTTAACCCTACGAGGAAAATTGAAGACCAAACAGAACAGGATTTCCTATGGATTAGACACGACTTCTTAAATGCTTCGGATCTATCTGGAGCAACAAGTAAGATAGTCGTATTTGGCCATAACCCGACTGTCGCATTTACAGGCAAGGGGGAAATATTTATTAGCCGGGATCGGATCGGTATCGATACTGGTGCAGGCCATAACAAGCGATTATCGGCTTTTGATACTCGGAGTCAGTGCTGCTACTGTGCTGATGTGAAATAAGTAATGGAAATGGGAGGCTGTATAGTAGTACGCGTCTCCTTCAAGGAATAAAATATTGTTAAATAGTTCAAAAGACCCCTGCAATTGCAAGGGTCTTTTCTCATTGGTTACTTTCGCTTGCTTTCACGAGCTCTTAGTATGCTTGGCCTAATAATCTTTATTATTTTCCATCAACTCGTTCAGAAGATGGAACATCTAACCAATCGCCTATTGTAAGTACTTTGTCTACCAATACACCATCGGAACTATTTTTTCTCTGGGTCGGATACTTAAGGTTAACTACCATTTGATGTGACTTTCCATCTTTTAAAACATCATATGCTTCATTGCATCTTAAGTCATCCTTAGATAGATAAGCATGTAGAGATGTATGCTTATTTTCCGAGTCTGATATCTTTATAGAATAATATTGATTGTCTTTACCGCTAAATTCATAATTAAAATAATCGTCAAGTTCTGCCCAAATATAAAACTTTACCCCAGTGGTAGATTTTTCAGCCTTAAACTGAGCAAATGATACAGGTGAGAAACCCCAATAACGTACAAGATCTACCTTAAAACCTTGATCTGTGTTTTTTAGGTATATCTGTTTAGGAGTAGCTTGACCTTGAACAAGAAAATCTACGATTACATATTTGCCTATTGGTACATCCTGATTTCTTGCAGCGTTTCTTGTAAATTCCACCGTTCGTTGTTTACTACTTTTAGTTAATCCTTTAAGTTTTTCTGCGTAAAGGTCAGGATTTAATATTGTCTTAGAAATTTTATCTGCATCATCGTTTGCACTTGCAATAATATAGTTTTTGACTACATCTTCAGCTGTTTGTTTTTCAATGGGTGAACTATTTGTAGGAGATGAATTAGAGCAACCTACGAGGATCAACATGGCAATTAGCGTTAGGAACAGATTTGAGTAATTTCCCTTCATTCTAATAGTTTTCATTTTTTTCCTCCTCATTTTGCGTTCAGGAAAATACTAACATTTAATAATACCAATAGTCAACATAAATAATACAAATAGCACCTTCAAGCCCCTCTGCAAATACCATATAGTGGTAAACGGAAGGGGCAGTGAAGATGGTTTTTGAGTATTTAGGTAAGCGAATTAGAGAAGAGAGGACTAAACTCAGACTTACTCAGGAACAACTTGCCGAGGCTGCAGGAGTAAATGAGTCATACATAGGTCAAGTTGAGCGAACAGAGAAGAATCCCAGCTTAGAAACAGTGGTAAGTATTGCTAACTCCTTAGGGGTCACAGTCGATTACCTTCTTCAGGAAGAAGTTCATGTTGAACCTAACAGTTTAATCAATGAACTAATATCCGTAGCGAAGAATAAAGATACGGATGAGCTCAGATTGATGCTAAACATTTGTAGGATGATCAGCGAACACTCAAGCAAATTGAGGATGGAATAAATTAATGGAGGCTGTCACGTTTAGGTGATGCCTCCATTTTTGCTATAGAGTTTTTACGGTGAATTGTCTTATCGAAGAAGGAACAGGACTGGCAGGTCCTTTCCTCATAACACCAGGTCTTGAAGCTGGCTACGTATACTTTAACTGAGTGGCGTCCGTTACATACAGGGCAATCTTCATAGTGTCGGTTTAATTCGCCAGTTTCGTCGGCGATGACTAAGATGGGGATTGTGCGGTTCAATTTGGGTGACCTCCTTTCTAAATAGGGAATTTAGGCCTTCAACCGGGCCATCTCGTCCGCTAGTATCCAAAGTGCCCTATTTAACTTAATGTTATTGTCGATTGATTGGACGGGCCGAGTTGTAACCCTTTTCCCTGAGGAGGCATGGCCTCGTTGTCCACCTCGCATCAGGTTTTCCTGGACCACGTTAAATTTCGTCCAGAGATCACTCTTGCCATCATCGAGTCTCTTTGGCAGTAGGATCTGTCTTGGCGATACTGGTGACTCTTCGCCATATTTTAGTGCAAGGGCAGACCGAGCAAATATTTCCTCTTCTGGACGTGATAGCTGGATCTCCTTCATTGTTCCCATGCTTTCATTAGCAATTTGAAACTGATCGACAATGGTATAGGCTGCATCGATCACATTATCTACTATATTTCCGCGGTGCTGAACCCTAATATCCTCCACTGTGTTCCCAATTAAAAGACCGTTAGCACACACGAACCGAAACAAGCCACAGAGCATTTGATAGCTTGACGTTCCATCGTGGGAATTACAAAGAACTATTTCATTAGCTTCTGGGGCTAAGATTTGATCCTGCCGCCTGAGTCTGATCATGTGTTTCGTGAAGTCAGCCTTACCCTCGATACGAGTTTTAGACTGACAGACAGAGAAAGGTAGGAAGCCTTCGGCCCTTAAACCATTTAGGACTTCAATTGTGGGAATGTACGTGTATCTCTCTGAACGTGAAGAATGTTTTCCCCCCGCAAATACACTTGGGGCTGCTCTGTAAATTTGTTCGTCGTTCAATGAAGTTCCTTGATCCATTTTGGTGAAGGATCCAAATTTAGTTGCTAGCATTTTTATTTCCCCCTTTAATATATTGGTTCTAAAATATAATGGAGGCCATCACGATAACGTGTGGCCTCCATATTAGATTTGTTCTGCGTTGATCGTCACATTAAAGGAAACCTCTTCCGGAAGAAACTGTCTGATAGAGTTTGGAATATTGATATAAAAGTTTCCTTTATAGAAGGTAACTGGTCTCTCAGAACAATGGGCTTTTAAATTTAACCCACTTAGTTTTGAGCTCAGTATGTGCCCGTTGGTCTGAATCATAATCTGATTTCCGATGGCAGTGATATGGCTCATTAGCTTATCAGCCTGATAACTGAAGCTTTTTGGCAGCTTAAAACCCCTGTCGGTTAGTTTAAGGGTTGTGGGTATACCTACAGTCTTAATGAGCCGAAGAACAAGTCTTGTCGTTAAGGAAGAAAGACCATCCGCAAACTTTCTGTCGGTATCGTCTGCTCCTGTAGACTTATGGTTGAGTTCATGGATAAAGGTTCCCAAGGCTTCTTCAAGGTTGCCGCTTAAACGCTCCCGCTTTAAATAGATCTCATCCTTATCATGATTATAGAGACCAACAACGTTCTCGCTTTTAGCATAGGTGTCAAAGACCCTAACAGTTTCTGGATATTGCAGATCAAGAAGTTCAGTCACTTGGTTAAATAACGAGAGCCGTTTTTCCTCGTGGTCATTGAGATCATCTGTCCAGGTAAACTCATAATCATCTGAGATCACGTGTATATCTTTGGGGATTCCAATGAAATCTGCTAGTGTTCTCCCGTAGTATTCTAATCGAATAGGGGTATGACCTAAGCATTCAGCTTCCCTTGAAGCTAAATCACTGGTCGAGATTATGGCTTTGCTGCCAAATAGGGAGTAGAACGTATTAACCCAAGTCTGCCTAACCTCTAAGTCAGGATAAAGAGAGTATTTTAATTCTTTGTAATTGCTTAAACTCACCCCGTTTGCAATGCGACTGCTTTCTTCGAAGTAACTTTGAATTACTGAGGGGTTATCCGCATTATTCAAGATGTCGCTGATCCTTTGGCTTAACTTTTCTTCATCGATTAGATCCCTGTCGCGGTTAAGTTGACTGATAGAGATCCCGTATGTGTATAAAGCATCGATATCTTTGATATAAACGCCCTTGTTATAGAGTTTTGTCTTACCCTGGCTTGGGTAAATGCCTTGGTTCATGGAACCATACAGTGGGGATAGGGGGCTGAATTGAAGGAAATATTGCCCTTTGTTCTTGAGTATGACTTTAATTTCTGGGATGGCCTCAATACTGACAAGAGAGCCCTGGATACTTTGATCTGACTGATAAATATCGAAAAACAACACATCTAAGTCATCTTCAACGGGCATTGATGTTGGAATAATGAGCCAGTTTTGACTAGCCAATCTAACAGAAATTCCTTTTCTTAAGCAGGTTAATATTGCCATTTTAGTCCCTTCCCCAAACTGGCCTATAGATTGCTCCTCATTCTTCTTGGAACTTGCTCCAATTCTTTTAGCATAGTTAATTGGGTATCCGTTCCCATGGTCGTGGATGTGAATAAACCCATCTTCCTCAGTAAGGCTAAAGTCGTCTATCTGACCACCAACTGCATCCAGGGCATTGCTCATGAATTCCCTGATAATGTGCCATTCACTCCAGCGCTCGTTTTCGTATTGCAGTGTAAGATTTACGTCAAACTGCTCACAGTACCTGTACAGAACTCCATTTATAGTTACGTTTTCCATCATGATTGCCTCCTTTAAATTGAAGAAGTGGCCCACTTATGTGAGCCACTTTCTTAAAACTTAGCATTGTTTAATTTGCCTGCCTAAGGTTCCTAAGATAAGCTAAGAAATCATCCGCTTGAGAGGATGTAAGTTTTCTACTTTCATCAAATTTATATCGCTCTACCATTAAAGACTTAGCTTTCTCGATCGGAATCTGCTTATTGTTAACCAGGGTAAAGATATCTGTTAGCTGTTTTTTACTAACCATTTGATCTACTTGAACTGAAAGGGCACGGAGTGGAGGGGAAGCTTCATATTCTTTGAAGTCCTCGATATCTTGTGAGAAGATCCCAGATGAGCGAGTGGCGGATAAGACTGCATCCACTATTGCTCGTTTCTTGGCCATTTTGAGAATTGTATTGGATATGCTAAAACCGTCCTGTTTTTTGTACTTTCGTTCCTTGGAGTTGCAGCAGCCAACACCTTCTGCTTCCACAAGGCCTGTCCTCTTATTTATTAGAGTAGCTTTTACCTCATAGCTAAAGAATCCATCCTGCCAATCCTCCATTCGATTGGACACAGCAATTAGTTTAGAGAACCCATAAATATCACAAAGTTTCTCTGCGCCAGGCTTTAGGAGTGAAGGTTTTTGACAGCCAGGGATTAGGCCATAATCTAGTCCAGGTATCATCAATTCTTTAACGAAGCTTCTTAACGAGGCATGTCGTTGCTTAGCTTCATTGAAGGTCAGAGCGAATTCAGGAACAACTTGAATTAGCTGGGCATTATGAGCTACGGCAGTGGTTTCGTCTTCAGGGACTATAGACGCTATAGCACAGGGCTCCTGGGTGACGTTTAGGCTTTGTACTTCAACCTTATTTAGTTGTGAGGAAAGCTTTGCCTTTAAATTGGACATTAGTAACACTCCCCTTTATTTAATACTGAATCGTCTATACGAGTTCCTGGAAACGTACTTGGAATAAATCTCGGGTCGCTCTAATTTTAGGACCTTTGAGTCAAGCCGTTCCGAAGAAATGTTTTTCCAGGTGATTGTTCGATCTCCGGCAACACAGATTTCATACGCCCCCATTAAAGCTTTCAACTTATTTGCCGCTTCGTCTTTACGTTCTGATGCTGTTTTTTCGGCATCGAGCGCTTCTTCGAATTGCGTTATTAAGGGCAAAGCATCATCTCGGGTAATTTGGGTCTTATTATTTGCATTGGGATACAGTCGGCTAAGTAATTCAGAAGAAGCCTCAGACCCATCCATAGGTGGGGGAGTCAATGTTTCAACGTTGTGCCAGAACCGTTTTTCTAGTGCGGTAAGCATTGCTATCAGGTCGTTATCCCTTGCAATATAATGCCACATAAATTTATTCCCGCCAATTAGTACGGCGATATTTCATTTCTACGATGTACATTTTTGTATTCCTCCTGCCCTCTGTTGGCTAGCATGTTCAATTCAACAACCAATCAGCTGAAAATATATTATTTCTACTGATATTTGAATCCGAATACGCATTGGCTAAAGATTAAGATTCATGTAAACATTGTCCAATTCATCCTGCGTAATCCCGATATAGGCTAAAGTAACACTAGGAGAGGAATGGTTAAGCAGCTTCTGGATCCGTGTAATATCTACACCGGCCTTGAACGCGTGGTAGCCAAAGGTCTTCCTAAGAGAATGAGTCCCGATTTGCTCTTTGATACCTATTGCTCTGGCAGCATCATTGAGAATCCTATAAGCTTGCTGCCTCGTAATTGGCTTGTATCCTTTTCGACTGGCGAATAGTGCTTGCCCAGGTTTTAAGGTAACCACATACTCTTTCAAGGCCTTCTTCGAGGTTTCTCCTAGGGGAAAGTCTTTCAGCTTGTTGGTCTTCTTCTCCCTGATAACTATGCGGTCTTTGATCTTGCCTTTGTCATCGCAAACTGAAGCTACCGTAAGGGTTAAAAGATCGCTTATGCGTAGCCCCGAATTAATGCCGAGGACGAAGAGACAGTAATCTCTTTGGTTACTTGATCTTAGGATCTTCTTCATAGTTTCTAGGGCCTTTTTGTCTCTAATTGGCTGGACGTATTCCATTTTTGCGCTCCTTTCGCTATGTGCCTTATTGGCTGGTGGCGGGGGTTATGTCATGTTCGGAGGGGTTGGAAATGCCCTTGGATACAAGAAATCCCTGGAAGCCTCTGATATCAGGCGTTCCAGGGATTTGCGAATGCAACTCGCTGGGGTTGTGTTACATTGAAGAGTTTTATCGATATTCGAATTACTCAAGTTGCTTCACTTAGGGAAGCATAAACTTTTTCTCGTAAGGAGCAAAAAGTTAACACAAATCGATAAAAATCTTGTATAATATAGTTGCAAACCAAACAAGTGTTCGGAATTGGGACTTCGATGTTCTATGAGTTGAAGTCCTCTGGTTTATTTGCATCTATTTAGGACAAAATAATTTTAATATTTATTTAAGCTTATGAAAGAGGTTTTTAGAAGGCAAGTGTAGTATTAGTAACTTATAAAAATTTAGAATAAGAGGTACTAATATTGGCTCCAAAGTTGACTCCCATATATCATATAACCGCAATGGACAATTTAAAAGCTATACTAAGTGACGGAGGATTAAATGCCAACTCTGTTATGCAAACAAATGGACTAGCCTATACTAACATTGCTCATGATTCTATTCAGGATCGTCGTTGTAATAAACGAGTACCTGTTCAACCTTTCGGAACTTTACATGACTATGTTCCATTTTATTTTGCTCCCCGTTCGCCTATGCTCTACACAATTAATAGAGGATTTGTTCAAGGGTATAATGATGGTCAAAGATCGATATTACATCTCGTTTCAAACATAGAAGCAGTTGATGGAGTAAGGCCTTGGGTCTTTACTGATGGGCATGGGATAATGGCTTACTCAAATTATTATAATGATCTACAAGATTTAGATGAAGTAGATTGGGACGTAATGGAATCACAATATTGGAACGACACCGATCAAGACCCAGATCGTAAGCGACGTAGGCAGGCAGAATTTTTAGTTCACAAATTTTTCCCTTGGAATCTTTTTCAAGTAATTGGTGTCTACAATTCAAATATTGCTCGTTCTGTAAAAGCAATAATTGAAAATGCAGGATATAGTATTCCAATTGATGTTCGATCAACATGGTATTACTAAGGAGGTGAGAAAGCTGATCGAACTAAAGACGGGTAATCTTTTAACAGCCGAGGTTGAGGCCTTGGTTAATACTGTTAATTGTGTTGGGGTTATGGGGAAGGGTATTGCTTTACAATTTAAACAGGCCTTTCCTAAGAACTTTACTGAGTACAACAAAGCTTGCAAAGCTAATAATGTAAAACCTGGCAAAATGTTTACAGTGTCAGTCGGTGGTTTGTTGGTAAACCCCAGATATATCATTAACTTTCCTACAAAGAGGCATTGGAAAGGTAATTCCCGAATGGAAGATATCGATTCAGGTTTAGTTGCCTTAGTTAAAGAAATTAAAGACTTGGGGATAAACTCCATTGCTATTCCTCCGCTCGGGTGTGGTAATGGAGGATTAGATTGGAATGTAGTTCGCACAAAAATTGAAGTGGCTTTTAAGAGTATTCCTGACGTTAAAGTTTATTTATATGCTCCTTCAGGAAGCCCTGCACCTGAGGAAATTAAAATAGCAACTAAGAAGCCTCACTTAACAATGGCTAGGGCCTTACTAATCTCGCTTATGGATAGATATGGAATTCCTGGCTATCGACTGACTTTATTGGAAGTTCAAAAACTTGCATACTTCCTTCAGGAGGCTGGCGAGCCACTCAAGCTTAAGTTTGAAAAAGGTGCTTATGGTCCATACGCAGAAAATCTTAATTTTGTATTACAAGTTTTAGAGGGTCATTACATTAGGGGTGTCGGCGATGGTAGCCGTAAAAAGGATGTACAAGTGTATCTGTTACAAGAGGCTGCTACCAAAGCTACAGAATTTTTAAAAGATCAAACTGAGTCTATTGAACGTCTTCAACATGTTTCGGAGATCATAATGGGGTTCGAGTCTCCATATGGAATGGAACTATTAGCAACTGTGCACTGGACAATGAAAGAAAACCCAAATATAGTGCATAGTCCTTCTGAAGTTATCAAAGCGGTTTATGATTGGAATGATCGTAAACGTACAACGTTTAAAGAAAGTCACATCGAGACAACTTGGAAACATCTAAGAAGTTTAGACTTTCTAAAGTTTGCCGTTCAATAAGTTATCTAAGTTTTTTGAGCTATTTGTTTAGCTCTTTTTTTCTTTGCGAGTTTAGAATACTTACAAAACGATAAGTATGGCTGGTAAATATGGTATATTCTATGAAGTTTAAAGAGCCTCAAGACCAAAGATCCCTAGAAGCCAATTGAAACAGACTTTCCACAGATCTTTGTATGTGACAAATGTTTGTTGTGTAACATTACTATAGACTTGTATACTATAACTAATTTTTGTAGCAAGGTCATTAGCTAGAGGTTGAAGTAGTTATCTGGAAATAGTAAAATTGGTTTGGTAAACGATAACTTCTAAACCGCAATATTCGAAAACTTCTAAACCGCCAAGTCTTTTTCACGGGTCTAGCTATTCGAATTCCAGGTCTGGCAATTCGAATTCTTGGAGAAGTAACCCGTGAAAAACTAGATATTTTGCGGGAAGCGGATGCCGTTATTTTAGAGGAAATCCGGAGCTCAGGTCTCTATCGAGAATTATGGCAAAGCTTTGCAGTACTTCCTTCCATCAAAAGTGTCGGCGTAATGGGAGATGGTCGTACATACGAGTACCCCATTATCTTGAGGGCAGTCACCAGCGAAGATGCCATGACGGCAGACTGGGCCAGGCTCCCGTATGAAGTTCCTCCATAACATCTCTTCGTGGATTGTGAACGAAGTGCAGGGGGTTAACAGGGTGGTTTATGATATTACCTCGAAACCTCCTGGAACGATTGAGTGGGAGTAGGGTGGAAGGCTTGCGAATGCTGGATTTGTAAGGGTTTGAGGGGTGTTTGAGTATTTGGTAGGGGTTTATGAATTTCTCTACTTTTTAGCGTCATCAAAACCCCTGTTTTGTCGTTATCGGCTTACTAATTTTAGTTGGTAAAATGAAGGTGAGAGAATAATCTCGTGTGTCAAATACGATTTCTTTAACTAAAATCCATGTTTTCTATGATTCCTTCACGTGGTAGTTTATTTTAACTTTCAACCTTTGAATTGACGATAAAGTGTAGCACGAGAAATACCTAGCTCTTTAGCCACCTGGGTCATATTTTCTCCACATGTTTCAATGCACGCTTGAATAGCGTCATGCTCTAACGTCTTCCTAAAATTTCTAAGTTTGCACGCCTCCGAATTATGAGGAAAATCAATTGATAATTTAGCCAATCTTTCCGGGAATAATTGCGAACTTATTGTATTTCCCTCTACCATAGTCACTGCCCTTTCTATTATGTTCTGCAACTCGCGTACATTCCCTGGCCAATCATACAGTGCACAGTTCCGATAAACATCTGAGGCGATACTGTCTATTTTCGTCTCCATTCGTTCAGCCATTTTTTTGACAAAGTGAGCTATTAATAGAGAGATATCCCCTTTTCTATCTCGTAGGGGCGGAAGTTCAATGCTTACAACGTTAATGCGGTAGTACAAATCTGCACGGAAATCTCCTATTTCTACCTCTTTTTCTAGATCCCTATTCGTAGCCACAATGACACCGGCATTGTTAGCGAAAAATAGAAGGAGATTTTCTACATCAGGCAGATAGACCGATTTAAAAAAAGCATGAGTAAGGCGGCAACCGGTCCTGTTTAAGTCATTTTAATCGCCGGAGGCCATCGGGTTATGATTTTGGCCATGTTCTCAAGGAAGGATTTGAGCTGCTTTCGCAGTCTCTCCTTCATCTCCTTATCCTTCGTGGTCAGCACGGTCAACAACAGCTTGAGCTGGTCAAAAGAGCGGTGAATATTGCCGCGGTGAAATTCAAACAGAGATTCGGCTTGCCTGGTATAGTATTCGGGATTGGCGTTTTCAAATCCGGAGACCGTAAAATTGGGAAACTCGGGAACT
>NZ_JUEE01000153.1:0-69235 GCF_000802135.1 Desulfosporosinus sp. BICA1-9 | reverse complement strand
CCCGTCCGCCACTGCCCACGAAGTTCGACATTCGATATTCGATATTCGACCCAAGTAGTCTTTATGGTCTTTTACACCACACAAACTACCTTAAATCGAACCTCGAACCTCGAATATCGAACCTCGAGTAGGCCGTTCGACTTGCATGTGTTAGGCACGCCGCCAGCGTTCGTCCTGAGCCAGGATCAAACTCTCCAAAAAAAGTTATTCAAACTTCTACTATTGAAGAAGATGATTCGCTCATGATTTATTTTGAAACTCCTTCGAGTTTCTCTCATTGGCTGTCCTTGTTGTTTAGTTTTCAAAGACCATGACTCTTTAGCCATTTGCGGCCGGATTTACATCTTAGCATTTCCAACTCTCGTTGTCAACAACTAATTTCCGTAAGTTTTGATCTAGTTGCGTGAAGCCTTGACTCCTTGCATTTTCGATCACTGTGCGTCTTTGGCCATTTGGGCCGGATGCATATCGTAGCATTTCTAAGTCTTGTTGTCAATAACTAATTTTGCTAAGTTATATCGAACACAGATCAACTATTAACCTTTACTATTCGATCGCTATGCTCCTTTGAGGCGCTCGGTTATAATACCATCTTTGACAAGATGATGTCAATTATTATTTCACAATATACTTTTTTTATGCAGGTTCTCTAGAATTATTAGTGAACTTATCCAGTTCACTAGATATTATTCCTGAATGCTAACCGCTACTCCCTAGCGAACTATAATAATAATCCACCTAGTCCGTACAATATCATAAAATAAACAATTACTGACCCGCATTCTCTTCTTCCAATGATGATGCCACTTTGCGCCTAAGAATTGCCCTAAAAAAAAAGCCCCGAATAATATGGGAAAGGTCGTCCATTCCCACCCGAGATCGAATCGTATACGAAGCAACATAATCACGAGAACCGGTAAATGGACCGATAAAAACCATTGCCCTGTAAACTTCTTAACATTCCCTCTCCAATACCCAAAAGGGATATTTAACAACAACACTACAATTAAAACGATAACCCAAATCAAGTGCCCCATCCCCCAATTTCTCTGAATTCTTTGAACAATATCTTTTCTAAATAATGTTTACGAAACACCTTCTTGCAATATACATAAACAGATTACTCTCTCGAGAGGAGTGTGCTAATGTATGTTTGAGAAGTCGATCGTATTCAGTATTCGAAAGATCTCGGTTTTAGGAGTCATGATTGCAGTGATCATTTTAATTATCGGAGCTCAATCATTGCAATTGACCTCTACAGTGTCTTCCAGTCTAAAAGATAAAGTTATTGTAATAGACCCTGGACACGGAGGAGCTGACCCAGGGGCTCAAAATTCAGAGTTCAAAGAAAAAGACATAAATTTAGATATTTCTTTACGCTTAGGAAAGGTTTTAGATTCAATGGGCTGTATAGTAATACTAACACGCGAGGTTGATAAAGATTTTTTTCTCCCAGGGTTTGTCCTAGGGCGTATGGCTAAACGAGTAGAGTTGAACAACAGAATTCAGATAGCTACTGAAAACAATGCTGATTTATTTGTGAGCATTCATGCCAACAGTTTCCCCCAACGAAATTCCTACGGGATGGAAACCTATTACCATCAAAATTCTCCGTCAGGAAAAGTACTGGCGGAAATAATCCAAGCACAGCTTACGCAGCTTCAACCCGATAACAAGCGTAAAGCCAAGGCAGGAGATTATTATATTATTAATCAATCCGAAATGCCCTCAGTCATTGTAGAAGTAGGATTTATGTCTAATCCTCGAGAAAGAAAACTCTTGCTGTCGGACAATTACCGTGACTCAATCGCCCACGCCATAGGTACAGGGATTGAGCATTACTTTAATGCCTTTCCACTAGGTGTTCGAGAAAGCTCAACAACATTAGCACCCCCAGATGGTCCTCCCTTAACTCGCGGTGATACCTATAAACTCTACTTTTCAAACGACAACTTAGAAAACCTTGTTTCTGAAGATCGTTTAATTAATAGATCATCGTGGTCAACCCTAAATCTTGCTCAAAAAGCAAATCTTATCCTAATTCAACTTATTCGAGGCCCTCAGTCCGACAAACTCGTCCCTACACTTGCTCCAACAACGAAGATACTTTCCTTAACTGTTCAAAATGGCTTAGCTACAATTAACTTTAGTAAAGAGATCCGGGATGAGTTTCCCGGGGGGGCCTTAGAGGAGGATATTACTATAAGATCGATCGTTTGGTCTGTGATGCAAATCTCCGGAATTGACGGAGTTTGTATTCTTATTAATGGTGAACGTGGTGAATCCATAGGAGGGCATATCTTCCTAGATCATACGTTTACCACACAACCTGAAGTTCAAACTATGTCACGATCAAGTAATAATTAGAATGCTATTCTAGGGAAGACGAATGGCCTAGGCTAATCTTAATCCTAGGCCATGGTTATTAATCTAGCGATATTCCTTTACCCTCTGGTTGCATGAAAAACTCAATCTCATAACGATCACTTAACCAATTTGCCTTCCATTCATCCAATAACAAAACAGCGTAGTTTTCGTCTTTATCCATCACAACGGTACTCATACTTGATTCTGTCAGCAACTTAACCGTCTTAGGATCGCTTTTTACCCAACGTACGATTTCAAAGGGTAGGTGTTGAATATCCACCTGGACTCCATATTCTTCACGCAAGCGGTATTCTAACACTTCAAATTGCAATTGCCCTACCACTCCGATAATCGGAGCCTCAACTCCAACATTAAGATCTCGAAAGACGTGAATGGCTCCTTCTTCCTGTAATTCCTGAATCCCTTTAATGAATTGTTTTCGTTTTAAGGCATTTGCAATATTGATGCGCGCAAAATTTTCAGGGCTAAAGAAAGGCATTGCCTCAAACTGAAGTCCATCCTTTTCTGTGAGAACATCTCCGATTCGCAAAAGTCCACTATCATGAACCCCTATGATATCCCCCGCAAAGGCTTCATCAAGAATTGTTCGTTCCTGGGCAAACAGCTGCTGAGGCTGAGCAAGACGAAGTCGGCGATGGGAACGCGTATGAATCACATTCATACCTCGTTCATATCGGCCCGTGCAAATTCGGATAAAGGCGATACGGTCGCGGTGTTGTGCATTCATGTTAGCTTGAATTTTGAAAATATACCCTGAAAAACTGGGAGTTTCCGGGTTTAGATGACCAAGATTTGTGCTGCGCGGTTGTGGAGCAGGGGCTAGTTCTAAAAAACTATTCAAAAAGTTGGGAACACCAAAGTTATTCAGCGCACTCCCAAAAAACACGGGTGTCACTTCTCCCCGATCAACTCGTTCCTGGGAAAAAGCATTTCCTGCCATATCCAGAAGTTCAATTTCCTCGAAAAGTTGAGTGAGTAGACTATCTCCGATCCCTTCTTGTACTTTTGGATCGCTGAGAGCACCAGATACCGGTGGCTTAGCACTGAATTTACTACTACCTTCCACAAACCGCTCAACCTGCTCTGTTTGGCGATCATAAATTCCTTTAAAATCAGGGCCCATACCAATAGGCCAATTCATCGCATAGGATTCGACCCCTAAGACCTTTTCTACCTCATCCATTAGATCAAGAGGATCTTTCGCATTACGATCACATTTATTAATAAAAGTAAAGATTGGAATTCCCCGTTGACGACAGACCTGAAACAGTTTTTTGGTCTGAGTCTCAACTCCTTTGGCAGCGTCAATTAGCATTACCGCACTATCCGCAGCTGTCAACGTCCTGTAGGTGTCTTCACTGAAATCTTGGTGTCCTGGAGTATCAAGAATATTGATAACATACCCTTGATACTTAAATTGGAGGGCACTTGATGTAATAGAAATCCCACGTTGCCGTTCGAGATCCATCCAGTCTGACGTGGCATATCGTTCCGCTTTTCTGGCTTTGACTGACCCAGCTTCGTGAATCGCCCCTCCGAAAAGCAGCAGCTTTTCTGTTAATGTCGTTTTTCCCGCATCAGGATGGGAAATGATGGCAAAGGTTTTACGAGCATTAATTTCTAATTTTAATTCCATTTGGTTCAATGTCTTTAACTCCTTAACAAACTTTTGTCATACACCTTATTCAAATTTATATCTTTCAATGAACACTTTAATTTTTTAAATTCATAAAGACCTATTATAACACGCTTAAGTACATTTCTTCAAATCATTTATCCAGTTTTAAAGACCCCCACTTCTATAAGTGGGGGTGGTTTAAGTATAAAATGTAAGGTTGTAATAATTTCTGAATAGTACAAAAAGGGGAAGAATTGCTCTCTTTGTAAGAGCAATTCTTCCCCTTTTCATGACTCGTCGGGAGGCCGACCTTTTTCTTCTCACCATAAAATTAATGACCGCCCTTCGTATTCATTAACATCTCTTTAGTTATATCTGGGTTCTTCCGGGATTCCAAGAAGATGAACAGGTATGCTATTGCCGCACCCACTATCAGAGCAATCATTACTGACATAAAACCGTAGGAAGGCCCGTCGTAGATAGCCTGGTCATTTAACCACTTGACAATTCCTACAGTTTCAACATTGAAGGACTCATTACTAGTTCCTATAACCTTCCCACCCTTAATAAAATATACAGTGACATTACATTTTTCCTGGGGAATATTAGCAGGGAGTTGTAAACTTGCCTTAAAATTCCCGTCTTTAACCTGGACTGTACTTTCGTTTAGCCCGTACAATCCGGCTTTCTTGAAAATAGTTACCAGTGAACTTATAAATTCTTTCGACTGAGACTCATCCAGATTAACAGACCCGCTTTCACTATGCTTACTTACCTTAACTGCCTGATAAACAGCTGAGAAATTTTTATCAATACCTAATTCATTTTGAAGGTCTTCTGATAAGTCTGATACTGGTCTGGATGAAAGTACTTGATATAATTTAGGAACCTTGGCCACAGAAGTATTTTCGACATTCATCCAAAACAGACTTACCTTTCCTTTTTTACTCAAATTCAGGATTGAGTCGTTAGGGGAACTAACCTTAATATAGACTCCTGCATTGTCGGGAACGGATCCTGAGATATTTAGAATAGATCCTTTAAAACCTAATCCTACTTCTATTTTTTCCGGTGAAACCGTTAATTTGTTTTCTGCCGCCATTCCTTGGTGGGCTAAGGAAAAGAAGAATACTAGCCCCAGTAGTACTACCCCCAATCGTTTCATCAATGGCCACCCCCTATAGAAATTAAAGCGGATGGTGCCACAACCAGACTGAGCAGCATTTTAATCATTACCGCTAGAACAATCACGGAAAAAATTACTCTTAGCTGCTCAGCCGGAAGCTTTTTACCAAGCTTAGCTCCAAATTGAGCGCCAATGGATGAGCCAATCAACAAAACAATTGCCAAGACCACATCTACAGTGTGGTTTAGAGTACTTTGAGCCATTGTCACGTTGATGGCAGTAAAAATAATAACAAAAACGCTGGTTCCTACAGCCTTAATTGTCGGCATCCCTAACAGGTAAATCATCACAGGCAGCATGATGAAACCGCCGCCAACACCCATGAGAGCTGCTAGTATACCAATCAGTAAGCCAAGTAGGAAAAGTGAGATAACCGAACAATCAATACCCGACACCTCAAAATGCATTTTTATAGGCAACTTGTTCATAAGACGCATTGCCCCGGATTCCTTTGGGGTGCCTAAATCTTTTTGACCTTTCTTCCTTAAAGAATTAATACTTTCTATAAACATAAAGACCCCTACGCCAAGCAGCATGACTACATAAGTGGATTTTAGTACAAATTCAAAATTACCTAAGGACTGTAATATTTTTACTAGAGCCGTCCCAAAACTCCCCCCTATCAAGCTTCCAACAAGTATGATAAAGCCGAGCTTAAAATCTACATTTTTGTTTCTGCTATGAGCGATAGTACCGGAAACGGAGGCTGCTACAATTTGATTAGTATCAGAGGCAACAGCTACAGCAGGTGGTATACCCATCCACATAAGAAGTGGGGTTAATAAGAATCCTCCGCCAACTCCGAACAGACCAGAGAGTAAACCAACCATCCCACCCATACCAAGGATGGCAAAAATCGATATAGGCATTCTGGCAATAGGAAGGAAAATATCCATCATTCTCCCCCCCTATTGATATGAAAGGACACAGTTTTGTTTCTCATCATCAGTATTTTGCTGCAACAAATACCTGCCTTTTGAAGACCAATACCTAGGAGCATCGTTACCAACAACATTCCAGTTGAACCCCAGGTGAAGTTGGCAACTTGTGGATCTTCAGGAGTATAAACATTACCGTTAACATCTTTCCATGAGTACAGCTCTTTAGTATCATGATTTTGACTTACAATAACGTGCTTACTAGGATCGTAATAATGAGTGAAAACTTCTGACTTTAGTAAGTTCAGGCTTATCCAGAAGAAAAGGACAGAAAGGACTAACACTGCGCAACTTAACTTAAAACTAATTTTACCTAACTTTTCGACGTTCATTTCGGTCATGGCTATTCCTCCCCAAACGAATTTTTGGTATAACTTTACGTGCTACAAAGATAATGGTTAAAATAGTAAAAACCTATAGATGGAAGAGTCTCAAAATGCTTAAATAAGATTCATTTTTAGATGTGAAATAATTAATTTGTTATTAGGCTTGTAGTCCTCTTTAGTTAAATCACCACCTCCAAGAGACTGAAATTTTACCAACGATTTGTTTTCCGTATAAGCAATATAAGCAAAATCTATGCCACATCATACAGCCCTGGTTTTCTGGCAAAAATAAAGCCAGCACCTCTCGAAAGTGCCGGCTTTGGGAATATTATTTCCCATTCTATGAGTATAAATTACTCCTTTGTTATAACAGATCATATTCCTTCATTTTTGCATATAGCGATCGTCTGTTAAATCCTAAGGTGTTGGCAGACTCCTGCCTGCTCCAGTTGTGATCTTTTAATGTTTTAATAATAACCTGCTTTTCTACCTCTGCCAGGATATCTTTTATTGGCCTTTTAAGTCTTAGTTTTATATTTAGCTCTAAATCTGAGTCTCTGCAAGAGGGACGATTCCCTTCTAACATAGCTAGATCATCCGGTAAAATGACAGTACCCCTAGTCATAACCACAGCTTGTTCACAAGTATTTATTAATTCCCTGACATTACCCGGCCAGGGATAATTAATCATGAAATTAAGCGCTTCTTTTGACATGCTAGTTATTTTTTTAACATGTTTCTGGGCAAATTTATTAATATAATAATTAACTAATAGTATAATATCTTCTTTTCTATCCTTAAGGGGGGGGAGTTTTATATTAACTACATTTAGCCTGTAAAATAAATCTTCCCTAAATTTACCTTCTTCCACCAGTTTTTGCAGGTCTTTATTGGTTGCTGCCAGTATGCGGATATCCACCTTAATGTTATTTATTCCACCCACCCGTTCAAACTCTCTCTCCTGCAGCACACGAAGTAATTTGGTTTGGGCGTGGTGCGTTAATTCTCCAATTTCATCCAAAAAAACAGTACCGCTGTGAGCCAGTTCAAACTTTCCCATTTTTTGGCTAATCGCTCCAGTAAAGGAGCCTTTTTCGTGGCCAAATAATTCACTTTCCATAAGATTCTCTGGAATAGTGGCGCAGTTAATATTTATAAATGGGCAGTGGTTACGTTTACTATTCTTATGAATAGACCTAGCCACGACTTCCTTACCCGTTCCACTCTCACCTTGAATCAGTACTGTTATATCTGTGTCTGCTATCCTTCCAATTATTTTAGAGATTTCCTGCATTATTCTTGACTGCCCAATAAAATTATCGAAGGGATTCAACTCATCTTCTAACTTTTCTCTAAGGATCGCAACCTCTGAGACCAAGTATTTCATTTTTACTGTCCTCTGGACTGTAATAATAAGTTCATCAAGGTTTAACGGTTTATTCAGGTAATCGTGGGCCCCTTCCTTCATAGCATGAATGGCTATTTCAGTTGTACCAAAGGCAGTCATTAATATTATGGGCACTGTGAACCCTCTATCTTTGATTTTTTCCATGACTCTGATACCATCATCATCCGGCAACTTAATGTCAAGCAGAATTGTATCCGGGTCAAAGTTATTTAAGGCCTCCATGCCTTCTGCGGCCGTATAGGTTACAAAAACCTCATATCCTGCGTTTTCCAGAACATCACGCAAAAGTTCGCATACACCCTCTTCATCATCAATTACAAGAATTCTAGCCATTATTGTCACCACTTTCTGCTATTGGGATAAAGATCTTAATAACTGTACCGACATCAACCTTACTTTCCACCTCATACACACCCTTATGGGCTTCTAAGATTTCACGGGCTATAGCAAGCCCCAAACCGGTTCCCTTTGATTTGGTAGTGAAAAATGGTTCAAAAATCTTGGTCAAGTTTTCTTCTGTTATTCCACAACCGTTATCTTTAATTGATATGCCAACCATATTTTTTGTTTTATCATAAAAGGTTGATGTCTCCAATTTACCCTTACCCTCTGTAGATTGAAAAGCATTATACATTATATTCGAGAGTACTTTCTCTATTTGGTACTGGTCAATCATAACTTCCGGCAGATCCTCGCCCAGAGTTGTTACTAATTCAACCCGATCTCCATGAGCATCGACAAAAAATTGCCCGAGTCTTTTAACTAAGCTATTTATTTGACAGGGTATCAGAGTTGCTCGAGATGGTCTGGCAAACTGTAATAATTCATCGGTTATATTAGCTAATCTGGTCATTTCCCGGTTAACAATATTTAAGGATTTTTGAGAGGGTACATGCCCTTGATTCCAGAACTGCATATATCCGGTTATTGAGGTTAATGGACTTCTAATTTCATGGGCCACCCCGGCAATGATTTTTCCCAGCGAAGCAAATCTCTCCTGCCTATTTATATCTTCCCTTAGGTGAATCAATTCTGTTATGTCGCGAAAATGTAAAAGCGCTCCCACCAGATCTTGTCGTACATTTACCATGAGTGATGTACTTATAAGCAGATGTCTGGGGTTACCAACTAAATCCTCGTAGATAACCTCTACATCCTTAACGGGCTGATTATCTAAAAGAGTATTATTTAAGCACTCTTTAAACGGACTGTTCTCCAAGAAAACATCATGCATGCTTTGTCCAAGAATATCTTTACCAAGACTTAGCATGTGGTAAGCTGCAAGGTTGATGCTGACAATTTTCTGTTCTTTATTAACTGTAATGATCCCATCATCAATACTGGTTAAAATTTCTTGATTGTAATTTTGTACGTCAATTAACTTGTTGTACATTTGGTTAATTGCTTCGGTTATCTCTCCAAGTTCCCCCGGTGCCCGTGGAATTATAAACGTCGGGTTATTTGATATTATACTTAGATTTTTTTTAACGTCATTAACGCTTAAGGTAAACTTCCTGATAAGGCTAAATGTGCCACCAAAAGCAAGAAAGATTCCGATAGAAATGATTCCGTAAACTACCTGTTTCATTTGAACAATTTTTTGGGATATCGGTTCAAAATCTGAGCTTGCCCAAACAGCACCTATGATTTTGCCGTCTCTAATGATGGGTTGGTAGGCTTCCAGTTGGCCGTTTTCCGATATCCCACCGAAAACTTGAAAAACCATACTTTTATTGCTAAGGGCGTCATCGAAATTATTTTTTCTACGCGTCGAAAAATTTTCACGCAGGTGAATGTTATTACCATCTAGAATTACATCATAATCTTTCCAATAATATCCAACATCCAAGTTAGGGTATACCTTCTTTGCCTCTATAATGATAGGTTGTAAAACTTTATTAAGGGCTTTTGCCTGCTCCCTCTGTGGTATATCTTCAACCCCCACATCGTTTATTATTTGATTAAAAGTCTTGGGCAGGTAATCGTCCAGGTAAGTCATGGCCTTTTCCATAACTTGACGCTGAGTATCCACCAAACCTAGTTCCGTTGATTGTACCAGATAATAAAGATATCCAGTTAATCCAATAGGAATTAACAGCAGAATAGCAATAATTTTTAATAAATGATCAATGAATCCATCTTGTGTAATTTTTATTCTCATCAAAATCCCTCCGCATACAAATGCTTATATCTATTATACATACATCAGCCCAGTAGATGAGAATATTTTTTCACATTCAATGAGTATTTTTTGCCCATTCCTATTATATTCCCCTGTAATAAGCCCTTTTTTCAGTGGCATAAATCTTGCTTTGTCTAAATGGAAAGGAAAATTCAAACGACTAGGAAAAGAGGCTAGTCTTTATGAAAATTGATCTAAGACAAATAATGATTCCTTTGGACCAATATCCCAGTATTTCGGAAGAGGGGTCCCTTGATAATGCAATTAATCTATTGACAGAGGAATTTAAGAAAAGGGATAACATCTGGCATAATTATGAGGCACTTTTAACAACCAGCTCTTCCGGTGAAATTACAGGGATGCTTACCCTACGCTCAGCTTTAACAGCAAGCAGGGAATTTAAATATCCCAGCCTCCGTCATAGGTTAATTAACCTATTATTTAATAAACCTGTTCCTACGAGTAACCTTCAAGTAAAAAACTTTATACATCCCCTAAAGAGCCGATTGGTAAATATATCTGATGAGTTGGATGAAGTTATTTTATTAATCTTAAAACATAATTATAATTCCGTTTTAGTCTCTAACAACCAAAGAATTGTGGGTGTGATACGAACTATTGATTTGTTCTGGTATATCGACGATGTTTTATAAAGAAAATAGAATGAAATACGGAGGGATTTTTATGATTCCAACCCACCAGTTGAATAGTTTCATGATTCCAATCCATAATTTCCTTACAATTAACGAGTATGACTCAATACGTGAAGCTTTAAAACTAATGAGAGAATCTTTTCATAAGGGTTCAGCCTGGCAGGGCCCTCATATGTTAATTGTGTTGAATAATCTTGAACAGCCTGTAGGGCTTTTAACTTTGAAAAATTTATTAAAGTCAACTAAAATAAAACAACTTGAGGGAGATGCCTGCTTTAAATCCGAGTATGCAAGCTGGTATTATATTAAAAAATGCCATGAGTCAGGAATTGCCGTAAGGGAATTAATGAGACCGGTTAATGTCTACTCTATTAACTATCATGATTTTGATATTAACGTAGTAGTCGAAATATTTTCCCGTAACGGCATAAACTTTATTCCGGTTCTTGATAATGATAAAATAATAGGTATAGTGGATAAATCAAGTGTCTTCTATCAATTACAATCTTTAAATAACTCCTTGCCAAATAAGGTCTCTACATTTAAAACGCTGGCTCACTATTTAAAAAACATTAAAATAAACATGAATGTTCTTTTTTCAGGTTTCTTCTGAGGTTAGATACAAAAAAGGTATCAAGGTAGAAAAAATCAGTCTACCGAAATATAAGTTTGCTTAAACCTTTTAACCACTCTGAACTTCAGATAAAATTAAAGAAGCGCTCAAAAAACATTTTATTTTTTTGAGCGCTTCTTCTTTTGGGTTAAGGTTTTATCGAACATCAATCCTACTGGACGTCTCCAGCCAGTTTTGCTTGTTCTGCAAACCATTGTTCCGCTGCGTAATTTAAAGACAGGGTCCTTAAATCTTCCCAAACAAAGTCTTCGACGGACAACACGCGCAAATCCACCTCTTTGAAATACTGACCACAAGCCTGGCAAGCCACCATATCAACACCTGGAAAATCCTCCGAATGAAGGTAAGTCTGTTCAGAGGCTTCTTCACTCCCACAGCAAATACATCCGACACGCTCCGCTGGCCATTCATGCCCGCACAGTATACAGTGCAAGTAACGATTACCGTTTGGCGGGGTGAGTACTGAAAGTCCTGCCGCCTCACCACAGACCAGGCAGGCCCTGCTTTTGCACGAAACTTTTTTCGAATAATCTTCAGCTTGGTTATTTACCGTATCCTTTTTCGGTTCCGCAATCGTTTCGCGAGAAAGCTGTGCTACGCCGCTTAAGGCGATATACAAGCGACTGAACATTTTTGTGTCAGTTACAGGTTGAACTGCTTTAAATTCATTCCACCGTTCCCTTAAGTCCGCTTCGGAAACCGCTACTCCCTCGACCTGATTCAACCTTTGCCAAAGCTCTAAAACCGCCTCTTCCGGTAAATCCACCAGGGGATAGTAAGGGGGAGTCTCCGTGGGAATCAATCTCTCCCACCAAAAGTTACCCCGCTCGTCCTGCCAGCTTCTGACTTCGTTCTTAAGAAGGCTATAGGTCTGATAAGCTTGCTCCAGAGTTATATCTTCAGCTACATCCATTTTATGCATATTTTTGTTCATTGATAGGAGCTCCCCTTACATTCATATTTTAGCCAACTGTGAGTAATCCGGACTAGACTAAGCTCTGTTTCCTAATTATTTCGCGACGGTTTCGGAACCATCTTGCTCATCTTTCACTCTGTCATACCATTTGGCATGGTGCGAACGCGCGAACTTTGTGGGTACATAACCATTGATCATGCCAGAAATAGAAGGGTTTGAATCCGGGTGTAATAGTCCTAAATACATATGCCCAATGACTGCCGCTGTCATCATAAACATAGAGAGGTCGTGTACTAGATAAGCCCAACGCACTAAACCTGGAGGAAAAGACGGAGCAAACCACAGTACGATCCCACTGAGGGTGATGAAAACAATACCGAAAATAGTAATCATCGAGTTGATTTTTTCCCCGCCATTATACTTGTCTTGAGGTGGATAGGTTCCGTGTCCCCCGAAGAACTCCTTAGGAAATGCCATGACGTGTTGCAAATCTGATTTTGTAAACTTAAAGACTGATTTTAACCACTCCCAGTGATGGCGGGTATTTCCAACAAAGAACGTCAAACCTACTACTACCACAAACACAACTGCCACAACACGGTGTATCACACGAGCAGCTTGAATCCCGCCGACGACACCCATCGCTGGTTGGAAGAAAACGCTAAGAACTCCCAATCCAGTAAAGAGCAATACAAAGAAGGCAATGGCATGAACCCAGTGACTAATGCGTTCTCCTTTAGTAAAACGCAAAACCTTATTTGGTTCAATCGTCATTTGGGTTGGATTGTTGGTCTTCATTTTGACTGCCATTACTATTTACCCCCTTTCTGGCTATCTGCATGATTGATAGAGTCATCCCCACTAGACCGGTAATTTCCTCTTAAGAGATTGGCGAAAACCCCTACAACCACGGCTGCAGCCGCTCCACCGACTGCAAGTCCTCCCACAGGTCTTATCACGTCTTTCCATAGAGTTAGAGAGAGCGGAATCGTTGGATTAACCGGTAGCCCATAGACTTCTGGGCCATCCAATAACAAATAGAGATACGTCGTGCCACCCATTTCCGTTTCTCCATAGAGCTGCGCTTTAGGATGAGTCTTCTGAACCTCAGCAAGACGCTTCTTCGCTTGCGCCAGCATAGCGTCACGTTCTCCAAAACTTAAAGCACCTGGTTGACAGGTATGAACACAAGCTGGGAGCAGATTATTCTCGACCCGATCAATACATCCCGTACATTTGTAGGATTTCTTTTGGACTTGATCGACCTTAGGAACCCCAAACGGGCAGTTTTCAACACAATAGCCGCAGCCAATGCACTTATCCTGATCGATCACGACGTACCCAGATTCCGACTGAGTAATTGCCTTCGAAGAACATGCCTTCAGGCAAGAAGGATCAGCACAGTGAAAGCATTGTGCTTTGCGCATTAGCCAATTCATTTTATGATCTTCATATTTTTCAATGAAGGTCATATAAGTCCAAGTCTTCGTGGTAAAAGCATTCTGAGTCTGATAACTCGTGATCAACTGAGTTTTCTCCGCGGGAAGCTCGTTCCAAGCCTTGCACGCCACAGAGCACGCCTTACATCCTGTACATAATGAAGTATCAATTAAAACCGTTTTCCTTGTCATCAATTTGCCCTCCTTATATTGACTAGGCAAACTTTATACTCTGGAGTACCGGCTCCAGGATCAATGGCTGCAATGGTTATTTCATTGGTACTCGGACCAGAACTTAAGCTAGCAAAGCCCCAGCTCCAAGGCATCCCGATGGTTTCAGTATCTTTTCCATTGATTTTGTACGTCTGTATTCGATCCGTTACTAAGGCTCGTACGGTGATTTTGCCACGAGCAGAAGAGACTTCGACCACATCCCCTTCTTTAACCCCAATTTTTGCTCCTAGGTTTTTACTAATCTCCGCAAAAGGCTCCGGCATAATTTCATTCAGCCAAGGAATATTACGCGTAATTCCTCCGGCACAGAAATGCTCGACCACTCCATAAGTGGTCAGAACATGTGGAAATTCTTCTGACTTGCCAATCTGAGTCGATACAACCAGTGCACATGGACTGATTGAAACCTTAGGATGCAAGATGTTGGTGGTTGGGCTTTCCGTCGGTTCGTAGAATTCCGGAAACGGTCCATCTACACAGGTCCCTGCGGCACGAATCCCGACAGCTGGAAGACCATCAGCAGGTGGTTCTGCAGGCATTCCGCTCATATAGGTCGCTGCAAACAACCGACCCACACCCTCAGGATTCATACGGAAACTTAACTTTCCTTCAGGCGTCTCAGGTCCCTTGGTCTTATCCACAAGGTCCCCGCCGTCATTTCCTGCCCAAACCTTAGCTGCAGCATCCCACCAAATAAGTTTGCGTTTAGCGTCAACTGGCTGACCCGCTTCATCGCAGGAGGCACGGTTATAGAGGATACGAACATTTCCCGGCCAAGCAAAACTCCACTCTTTAAACAGTCCCAGTCCTGAAGGGTCAGTATTGTTACGACGAGCCGCAAGGTTTCCATTACCAGTCACGCCAGCATAGATCCAACACCCTGTAGAAGCTGTACCGATGGGTGCTTTGAGATAATCCCCAATGGTCGGAAAGAGCTTACCAGTCGTTTCGTCATACCCACTCAGCTCCTGAAGCACTTTCAAAGCGCTGGTATGCTCACCATAGTCCCAACGAGCCTTCAGAATCGGGGCATCCTTAACATCTGTGCTCCCAGCATATAATTTACGGATTTTCTTGAAAAGGTGGTCCAGCATATCGAGGTCCGGCAGCGAATCTCCGAGTGGCTTGAGGGCAGCCTCTTTCCACTGAATCCAGCGCGAAGAATTCGACATACTACCTGCCTTCTCATAGACGAAAGCAGCAGGGAACATGATGACTTCGGTCTTAATATCTGCTGGATTCACTCCTGGAGCACGCCAGAACTGAGCAGTTTCAATCTCGAAGAGGTCAGATACGACCAACATATCGAGTTTTGCTAAAGCAGACCGAACAAGCTTTAGGTCTGGAATGGAAACTGAAGAATTCGAGCCAACGTTAAAGAGCAGCTTAAACTGTCCTTTATTCATCATTTCAAAGAGTTTTATCATTGTTGCATTCACTGTGGGATTGGTCTTCGGTAAATAGCTAAATCCATAGTCATTTTCTTTGGTGGCGTTTTCTCCAAACCATGCTTTAAGTTGGGCTACCAGATGTTTTTCAAAAAATGACCCGCTACGTACCAGATAATCGCGTATGGTCTTATCTGTATTAATCGGATGTGGTAAATAGCCCGGTAGGTTACTAACGAGGTTTGCCATATCCGTTGAGCCTTGAACATTGGGTTCTCCACGCAGAGCATTGATGCCACCACCTGCTTTTCCGATGTTGCCCAACAACAGTTGAATGATGGCATAGGCACGAATCCCTTGCACGCCCGTGGTGTGTTGAGTCATTCCTAGGGCATAAAGTATACTTCCCGGTTTTCCTTTACAGAAGACGTCCGCAATCTCTTTAATCTTCGCAGCAGGAATCCCTGAGATTTTTTCGGCTGTTTCAAACGTATATCTAGAATAATGAGCTTTAAGCTTAGAGAATACGCTATCTTGGTCCTCAATAGTTTCAGCTTTCAAGGGCTTTTTATCCGGCCCAAGTTGGTAACCCCAGCTCGCCATGGCATACTTTCTAGTTTTGGGATCATAACCAGAGAAGAGGCCATCTTCAAATTTATAATCTTTGCTGATCTTCGTGAGGGCATTGGTGAAGTTCAAAACATAGTTCTGATCGTACAATTTCTGTTCAAGAATATAATTTATAATAGCACCGAGATAGGCAATATCTGTTCCCGGACGGATTTGGGCGAAGATGTCTGCTTTAGAAGCTGTCCGCGTAAAGCGTGGATCGACGACGATAATTTTTGCGCCTTTTTCTTTAGCCCGATTAATCCACTTCATGGCAATCGGATGGTTCTCGGCACAGTTACTTCCCGCAATTAAAAAGACCTCGGCATTTTTTAAATCAGACCAGGAATTTGTCATCGCACCGCGACCAAATGAAGGTGACAAACTTGCCACCGTGGGAGCGTGTCATATCCGAGCCTGGTGTTCATTGTAAGGGGTTCCAATGAGCTGGCAGAATTTCTTAATAAGATAAGACTCTTCATTGTCAACTTCAGCAGAACCCAAGAAGGCGATTCCTTCTACACGGTTCACAGACAAGCTTTCGGGTAGTCCGGTTTTCGTATTGACGATCTGATCAGCGGCTTTCCAACTAGCATCCCTGACTTCTTTAGTTTTCTTAGCAACGATGTCCAGTGCCTCTTCCCATGAAATATCTTCCCACTTATTGGCCCCAGGAGCCCGCCGTCTCGGCTTGGTAACACGATCTGGTGAGTTAGCGACACTCAATAAACTTGCTGCCTTGGGGCAAAGAGTCCCCTCATTGGTCGGATGATCCGGATCACCTTCTAAGTGAATCAGCTTGCCCTCTTTCACATACAGCAGCATCCCACATCCGCCTGAGCAGAAATGGCAGATGCTAGGAATCTTTTTGGTTCCTTCTAGTTTCAAAGCATACCCTTTGGCTTCCGCTAAGGCTGGATCAAATCCCAAGCCTGCAGCAAAAGCGGCGATGGAAAGTCCTGAAAGTTTAAGGAAACCACGACGAGAAACATCCATCTTTTTTCCTCCCTCTAATGTTCTCTGAACTACCATTTGACTTGGACCGATCTTGGTTAAACCGTTTGCGCACAGAAGACCGTCTAATTGTTATGAATTTTCGAAATATACCTTCTATAGCTTAACTCGCTTTTTCGACTTAGTCACGATTCTGTTCATTTAGTAAATAAAGAAACTATATAGTAGAAAAGAATTATTAAAAACATAAAGAAATAAAGAAATAAAGAAAACTTGGCTGGCGCCCGAAGACACTGTCTTCGCACGTATTAATCATTCTATCAGCCTTGCGCAGGCGGCTGCCTAGTTGCCCTTATGCTTAGAAAGTATATAACGCAAGTTTATACTTTCTGATAGTGCAAAAAAATACCTCCCTTAGGAGGTATTCAGAGATGTTGATTTATAACGCTGTGGAAACAGGATCATCCAATATCTATTGAATTTAAATCCATGATTGGCTGAAACAGTTTAACGGGTCTTCCTACGGTTCCATATCTTAATTCTACAGCTAGCACTCCACATTGTTCTAAAAACTCCAGATATCTACGCACTGTTACACGAGTTAGGTTGACTCCCTCTGCCACAATATCAGCTGAGACCGGTTCGTTTGTCGAGCGCAAGAAAGAGATGATTTGCTTCAACGTCAGCTGATTCAGCCCTTTTGGCAGGACCATTTGTTCATTGTTCCGGTGTAGTTTTGTCATGTTAATTGAGATTAGATCGAGCTCTTCAATTTTACTGTTTTCTAAAGACTCGTTTCGAACTTTCGTATCTCTGGGGCAGGAAGATTTGCTCATTTCGTCAGCAATACTCCCTAAACGTTCAACCATTTGGTTAAAAGCAAACGCCAGATCTCCAATTTCCTTAGGTCCAGTAACCTGGATCTTCTCCGTCGCATGACCTGTGGCGACATCACGAGTTCCCAGGGTAATTTCATGGAGAGGTCGAATAATTACTTTTTGAATAAAAAACCACGTTGCTACCACGACGATCAGGGTCAATCCCAAACCGAAGACGGTCAGTCGTATCAATGAGTTCACGAAGAATACCTGGGCATAGCTTTTTGAAATCCCGACGTAAAAAATCCCGATAATATCTTCATTAATATCTCGGATTGGCTGGTAGGCCGTCTGATAGAGGTGCCCTACGACATTTGCTTCACCAAGGTAAATCTGACCATTTTTTAAGACGCTCTGTGCCACAGTGTCAGAAACTTTTGTACCAATAGCTCTTTCTCCATTAGCGCTGCGCACAGTTGTAGCAATACGAGTATCATTGAGAAATAAAGTTACTGTGTTACCTGTTAGCTCGGCTAAATGATCTACTAGTTCTGTTTTATGGGATACCTGATTTTCTCCTTTATACAACATCCCTTGACGTATATTCCAAGGTCCAGCGTAAGTTAGATCGATAATCTCCATACACGTCGCCAAGTCGGATTTTGCTTTAACAATTGAAGCATCTACCGCCTGTTGTCGCGTATACCAACCGAATACGAGCATAAAAATCGCTGCTAAAAAAATAAGCGATCCAATCATCAGCAAGAGAATTTGATATTTAAGTGAACGTGGACTCAATTGCACTCCTCCTCGGAGAAATTTCTTTAATCTTCAGTAAATTCAAATTCGTCATCTACTAATATAAAACCTTTATTTCTATAAAAGTATTTTTTCGGTTTACCTCCAAGAATGGGAAGGAATTATTCAACTCATGTGGAATTTCTATATATTAAGCGCAGATAAAGGAGGATGATCTAATGTCCTTGTTTCGGGTGCTCTATGAGATTCTAAGCCAAAACGGTTGGGAATTTGATTTTGACAACAAGAATGGGATTATTAAGCTTGAGATTCGTGGTATTAACACGAGTTTCCATGCTTTCCTGCTTGTAGACGAAGAGCAAGAATCCTTACTTTGCAATACGCATATCGATCAAAAAATCCCCTACTCCAAACGCCTTGAAGTATGCGATTTCATGAGCCGTGTTAATTACGAACTCGTGAACGGGAATTTTGAAATGGATATGGATAACGGCGAAATCCGCTATCGCACCTTCCTTGATTTGGCTGATGCCGAGCCTTCTCATGATCAGGTCCTAAATATTGTTTGGAACGGAGTGCTAGGGTTTGACACTTATTATCCTGGATTAATGAAACTCGTTTACGGAGATTTAAGTGCGGAAGAGGCAGCTGCCTATTGTACTGAAGACATTTAAAAGGAGTGGTATATTACCACTCCTTTACTATGTCATTGGTACAATATAAATAAGAACCATTAGGTAATGAACAATACTTCCGGCTGCAATAAACAAATGGAAAACTTCATGAAAACCAAAACGTTTAGGATAAAAGTCAAAAATTTTGGTCGCATAGATTATGGCACCCATGGTATACACGACTCCGCCTACCGCCATGAGGATGATCGAACCCATCGGTAAATTCTTGATGAGTTGTAGAAAAGGTACCAAGGCGATCCAGCCTAGCGAGACGTAAAAAGCAGACGATACATAGCGCGGTGCATGGATAAACCAAATTTTCAGCGCCATGCCAGTTAGAGCTAAGACCCAAACTGCTGTGAGCATCGCCCAACGCCATGCCCCATCCAGTCCATAGTAAAAAACCGGGGTATACGAACCAGCAATTAAAAAGTAAATAGCAATATGATCTACCTTTTTAAGGATTAGCTCTTTCTGAGGCGTGGTTTTTACCCAATGATAGAGCGAACTAGCCCCATAAAGCACGATCATACTAAGCCCATAAATCGTCATCGTAACAAGTTTGGAAAGATTATTTTTGCTCAAAACAATTAAGAAAACAAGTCCTACAATTGCCGCCATGAACAAAATAAAATGAGTCCAAGTGTTTACCGGTTCCTTCATTTTTAATGTCATTTTTCACCCTCCACAAATCCCTTGACCAAAGATAAATTCTTTAATCCCATTTTAAACCTTATTTCAGGTAAATTCAACCATACCTTTTTTTAACTCACCTGTAAATCGCAAATTCACAAAAGCCCTGAACACTTTAATTAGTGCTTTTGCTTTTAGTCAAAAAAAAAGGAAAGCTCTTTATATTATAGCAATAATTACCTGAGTAAGAAAACTTGCAGAAGCCATAATAAGAATGTTCCACTATACAAACACAAATAAAAGGAGGGTACCTAATCATGGCAGGAGAAAGAAACACTAATACCCCAGCAGCACAGGGAGCTTCACAGCAATTAGATCAATTCAAGTATGAAGTAGCAAATGAAATGGGCCTTCAATTAGGTGGAGACCGCACAAGTCGTGAGAACGGTTCCGTTGGTGGTCAAATGACCAAACGTATGATTCAATTTGCTGAAGAGCACCTTAAAGGTGGAAGCAAAATCTAACGTTCCAAAAGGGTAACAAGGATTACACTAAGGGGGATATCGAAAGATATCCCCCTTAGTATTTGTTCAAAGCAAAAGAATAATAGTGAGTATTCGTTAAATCAAAAAAATAATAGGAGCGATTTGCTCGCTCCTATTTAATCGTACCATCTGTTTCTTCAAGGTGCTTTTTCTTAGAAGACAAATGCGCTTTAACATCCTTGAGTTGATGAGGAGTTAGCTCTCCAGCATTTTCCGCTAAAAATTCTTCATTTTTATGGATATTCCGCAGTGTTAACTCAATTTTCTTTAAATCTTCATTCTTGTCTTTATTGCCATCATTTCTCGGCATGATCATCATCACCTCCAGACTCATTTAGTTTATCCAAAGATGATGTATTCATGCTTATTCTACTACCGAATAACCGGCATCAACAACAGCTTTAACCAGACTCGCGCGCTCTGCCTCTCCGGTAACGACCGCTTCTTTGGCTGCAAGATCAACTTTGACGCTTTCCACACCACTTACTGCTTGCAAGGCTTTTTCAGCCCTCATTTTACAATGATTACAAGTCATACCTTCTACTTTTAGAATAGTTTGGCTCATTTTTTTCACCTCGCTTTTCGGAAGTCAGAGGTCAGAGGCCGGAGGCCAGATGACGATAACCTCAGCAAATTATTGAAGAATATCTATATCCTCTACAGGGCAGCTATTAATTGCCAACAGAGGAAACTTTGCTAACAGAGCCTACTCGCTTGTTTTGATAGCTGCAACTTCATATATCATCAAGAGAGGAAACTGTTTACACTCCTAGAATACTCCTTAAATTTTCCTTAAGACTAACCCTCTAGCTGTTTATCATACCGTCTCAGCAGAATAGAACTGGTCACTACGGAAACCGATGAAAAAGCCATAGCCAGTCCAGCCCATTCGGGTGGTAAAAGTTCACCGGTGATCGGATAAAGGACACCAGCGGCTATCGGGATACCGATGACATTGTAAATCAAGGCCCAGAAAAGGTTTTGTTTGATCTTACTCAAGGTTTTCCGCCCTAAACGAATGGCTCGCTCTACATCAAGCAAGTCATTGCGGACTAACACTACGTCCCCGGTTTCCTTAGCCACATCAGTTCCTGAACCGATGGCGATCCCAATATCAGCTTGAGCTAGCGCAGGAGCATCATTAATCCCATCCCCCACCATAGCCACCTTATACCCCTGCTCTTGATACTTCTTGATAATATTTATCTTATCTTGCGGTAAAATTTCGGCGATAACTTCATCAATACCGACTTGCTCGCCCACAACATTGGCGACCTTTTTATTATCCCCTGTAATCATAAACGTCTTTAAACCTAATTTGTGCAAGCGTCGGATGGCCTCTTTGGTACTATCTTTTACGACATCCGCCAGGGCGATGAGCCCAATGACTCGGCCCCCAAGGGCAATAAAACTAGTCGTTCTACCGGATTCGGCTAAGCGTTGGAAATCCTGTTCTGACTGCTCAACAACTTCTACCTTGTGCAAGTGCAGCAGCTTAATGTTTCCAATCAGTAACTCTTGCCCTTCATAAGTGCACGTGACTCCATACCCAGCCTCTTCCTTATAATTCTCCACCTCATGAATTGCCAGCTGCTCTTTCTTGCCCTCAGCCACAACCGCTTGGGCAAGCGGGTGAATCGAGAGATTCTCTCCAGCAATTGCAATTTTAAGGACATCCTGTTTGGTAAAATCTCCATAGGGAACAATATCCGTCACTTCGGGAGTTCCTTTAGTCAATGTCCCTGTTTTATCAAAACCAATCGCTTGCAAGTGAGCAATCCCTTCAAGTACGGCTGCAGATTTGAATAAAATACCCCGATTTAAGCCTACCCCGCTACCCACCATAATCGCCGTCGGAGTAGCTAGCCCCAAGGCACAGGGACAAGCAATGACCAAGACAGCAATAGCCGCCGTAAAGGCAAATACAAACGTACTATGCAGGAGAACATACCAAATTGCAAACGTAAGAAGTGAAATCAAAACCACGGCTGGGACAAAGTAATTGGAAATCATATCGGCCAGCCTTTGAATCGGCGGCTTAACCCCCTGAGCATCTTCCACCAATTTAATAATTCCAGCCAGAATGGTGTCCTTACCCGTTTTAGTGGTTTTAACCTTAATACTTCCTGAACGATTAATCGTAGCTCCGATTACAGGGTCCCCAACACTTTTGTCAACGGGTATGGATTCCCCTGTCAGCATCGCCTCATCAATACTAGCTTGTCCCTCAATAATCTCACCATCAACCGGAATTCTTTCTCCGGACTTAACGAGGGTAATATCTCCGATTTTCAGGTCCGAAGCTGACACTTCATTGACCTGACCATCGACTAACAAATGCGCTTTATCAGCCTGTAACTCTAAGAGTTTTTTTAAGGCTTGACCCGCCCGACCCTTGGCTTTAGCCTCTAGATACTTCCCAAAACGCACAAAGGTAATCAACAAGGCCGAGGTATCAAAGAAATTGGGACCTTCAAAGAAGAGGGTTGGGAAAAACATATGCAAGGTTGTCATTAAGCTATATCCGTAGGCGGCTGTAATTCCAATAGCAACTAAAACATCCATATTGGCTGAGCGGTTTTTCAACGCGTGATAAGCACCACGGTAAAACGTCCAACCGGCCGTAAACTGGACAATGGTCGCCAGAATAAGCATCGTATACATCAACGGTCTCGACATAGGCAGAAACATAATAGGCATAATCGGCAGGGAAAGAATGGCACTAAAGATGAGCCAATTGCGCTGTTTGATTGCTGCACGATCCCCTTGATTCTCGTCTTTGTTCTCCATGGGAGTATACCCTGCCTCCCGCACTTGCTCAAAGATCTCACTGATTGTTACAACACCTGGATCAAACTCTACCGTCACAGTTTCACTCGCTAAATTTACCGCAACAGTTTGAACCCCCTGAGTACCCTTAAGTTTTTTTTCAATGGCTAAAGCACAGTTTGAACAGGTCATCCCGCCCACTTTAAATTGTTGTTTTCCGCTGTCCTCACTTTGGGCAGCATACCCAAGATCCTTAATTTTTGTAAGCAGGGCATCCTCATTAACCACACTGGAATCCATTTCTACGGTTAGCTTTTCTGAAGCAAAATTGACAGCAACCGTTTTGACCCCTGGCATAGTTTTAAGGCCTTTTTCAATCGTCAAAGCGCAATTTGCACAGGTCATCCCACTTATTTTAAACTGTTGTTTTTGCTCTGGCGTGGCAATTGTTAATGTTTCCTGATCTTTCGGGATATTTGGCCTTTTCTGATCAGGCTTTTCATCATGCGTTGCCTGATCTGGCTCTTTCTGATCTGGCTCTAAGAGAACTGTCTTTTCGTCGGCCAATTTTTCCAATGCATAGCCAGCTTCTTCTAATTCATGTCTAATATCTGCCACATTGACCTGAGTGGGATCCCAAACGAAGGTCGCTTTCGAATCCTCCAAGCTTACTTTAACCTGTTCCACACTCGGAAAGGTTTCTAGAAGTTTAGTAACCTGATTTACACAATGTTGGCAGGACATACCATAGACATTGATCTCTTTTTTCTCACGGACTATATTTTCCGACATTCTAAATCCCTCCCCTAAAAACGGGCTTCCTAATTAACGAATCATGCGAAAGATTGTCTTAAGGACCTCATCGATAACCTGTTCATCTCCAGCCTGAAGTTGCTCTTTGACGCAAGATTTCATATGTTTTTCTAAAAGCAAGCGCGAAGCCCCATCTAAAGCGGATTGAGCAGAAGAGATCTGATTTAAAATATCATCGCAATAGACATGCCGTTCGATCATGCCTTTAATTCCCCGAATTTGACCTTCGATGCGATTCATCCGATTGACAAGCTCTTTAATCGTCTTTTCGTCATGAGGACTCATTCGGTCTCCTTGAATTTCCCCTTCACCTTGACATACTGAACACGTATGAACTTGCTTTTCATTGGATTTCATATCGTTCACCTCTCTCATATAGTATACCCCCCTATGCTATATGTCAATGCATTATTTATAAATATTAAGTAAACTTGGCTAACGCCCACGAAGACACTGTCTTCGCACGTATTAGCCTTCTTGCAGACACTGTCTTCGCACGTGTTAGCATAGCGGAGAAGCCTTCAGGCGCAGATGGTCGCCTTATAGGGTAATCCGACCTAAACAAAAACGGTTCATGTTTTAAAACATGAACCGTTTAACTCTACTGTTTTCTTATTGTATCCCTTCAAACCCTATTTAAACCTAATAAATATTCACATTTTTCACTTTACTAGTTTGAGCCGAACCTGGTTAACGAGCTTCCCGGAAGACACTAATTCTTTCGCTATTGCAATATCTGGATACATCACTCGGTCCTCTCTAAGCATCCCTACCTTAGAACGGACAAGCTTGTAAGCGCCTTCGCTCCCTTTGCCCAGTCGAAGGTCCTCTTTTCCACTTCTTAAATCAACTCCCTGACAAGCGGCTAACAGTTCCATTCCCAATACATGAGACGTGTTTTCAATAATACTGCGGGCTTTACGGGCTGCTATCGTTCCCATACTCACATGGTCCTCTTGGTTTGCAGAGGATGGAATCGAATCCACACTGGCTGGATGAGCCAAAATCTTGTTCTCCGATACGAGAGAGGCAGCAGAATACTGCACAATCATAAACCCTGAATTCAGACCCCCATCAGGCGTTAAAAACGCCGGTAGTCCACTTAAGTTTGGATTCACTAAGCGTTCCAATCGCCGCTCAGCAATATTAGCTAGTTCCGCTACTGCGATCCCTAGAAAATCCATGGCCAAAGCCAGGGGTTGACCGTGGAAATTTCCGCCTGAGAGAACCTCTTGTTGGTCTGGGAAGATTAAGGGATTATCCGTCGCTGAATTCATCTCAGTTTCAACAGCTTTCTTTACATAAGCCACCGCATCCCCTGACGGGCCATGCACTTGGGCCACACAACGAAGTGCGTAAGCATCCTGAACTCTAGGACGTTGTTCTCCCGCTACGAACGTACTCCCCTCGGTCAGTGAGCGGATTTGTTCCGCCACATTGACTTGACCCTGATGAGGACGCACAGCATGGATTTTCGGATCAAAGGCATCAAGTATCCCTTCCAGGGCTTCAAAGGATAAAGCAGCGGTAATATTTGCCGACTCCCATAATATTTCGGCGTCCCACACCGCCAAAGCAGCAATTGCCGTCATAACCTGAGTTCCGTTAATCAGGGCTAGTCCCTCTTTTCCTTCCAGAACCACAGGTTCTATCCCCGCCTGAGCTAAAGCCTCTTGGCCGCTCATTCGCCTTCCTCGATAAAAGGCTTCCCCTTCTCCGAGCAAAACCAAGACCATATGGGACAACGGTGCCAAATCTCCACTTGCTCCAAGGGACCCTTTCTCCGGTACAACTGGAATAATCTCCGCATTAAGCACCTTGAGTAACGTTTCAAGAGTGGTAAGCCGGATGCCGGAAAATCCTTTGGCTAAAGCATTTGCCCTAAGAAGCATGATGGCTCTCACTACTTCTGGAGCCAGCGGCTCGCCCACACCGGTTGCATGGCTCATAATCAGGTTACGCTGCAGTTTCTTAGCATCCTCTTTGGAAATCAAAACGTTGCTAAACATTCCAAAGCCTGTTGTAATTCCATAAACCGTTTTATTTCCTTCAATCAACTGATCCACAAACAATCTGGATTTAAGAACTTTCTCCTTAGCTATAGGTTGTAAATCCACCTTGGCACCGTAGCGTGCCACAGCAACGACTTGCTCTAACGAGAGTGTTTCTCCATCCAGGATCACCTTCATTTTTTCAGCTAAAACTACGCTCATCTTGACTCCTCCTCGTTTAGAGCAATGAAAAAGAGGATTAAGCCATAAACTTAAGTTTACAGCTTAGCCCTCTAGCATCTAATATCTCTGAGCATACTCTATTTTATTGCAAATTCACCTATTCCATACTTCCACTTAATGTAAGACATGCTGACCGATTATAAATGATTGACCCCTAATCCGCACACCTCATGTTCATGTCCTTTAATCGGTGCGCCGATCATACCATACATGCTAACTGCGATCCAAAGATCATCGACATCTTCCAACGTGCGCGGCCCTTTAACAACTGCAAAGCGGAGTCCAACCGTACGCAAAATATTTCCAAGTTGTAACGGCCCTCGGCCTAACCCTTGCAGAGCATCGAGAATCGCATGATATAAGGCGTGCTGAGAGCGATAGCTATCATCTGTAAGCCCTCCACGTTTAGCTGCCGTTTCTACTGCAGCAATGATCTTTTGGACATCCATAGAACCGACTTTTCCCGCCACAACCTCAAAACCTTTTTCTCTGGCACCTAACACGTAGTCTTCAGTTTCATTTCCTTCGGCCATGGCAATTAGCAAAGCCGTTTTTCCTAGAGATGAACAATGTATCATGATGACCCCCTGGTTCACACGTGAAGTAATTTCCCTATGCCAGCTTCTAAACACTTCTCTCTAACAACTACAACTGACCCTACCCTTATCATAGACGAGAAACACTCAGTCATCAACATAAATATTTAGATTACGAGTGAATGATTGTAGCAGCACTGGTAAACTGCCGCACACGGGTGGCATTTAACACAGCTAGCAGGGCGACACCGACATCCGCAAACACTGCTTCCCACATTGTAGCGACACCGAAAATCCCCAAGATGATAAAGCCCAATTTAATCCCTAAGGCGAAGAAAATATTTTGCCAAATGATCTTCTTAGTAAATCGGGCAATTTCCATTCCTTCAATCAGTTTGCTCGGTTGGTCATCCATGAGAACCACATCAGCGGCTTCGATGGCTGCATCGGAGCCTAAACCACCCATTGCAACTCCGACGTCCGCCCTTGTCAAGACAGGCGCATCATTAATCCCGTCACCAACGAAGACGACCTTCCCTTGGCGATCCTTTTGGACCATGAGTTGTTCTAGCCAGGTTACCTTATCTTCTGGAAGTAGGTCTGCATGAAATTCAGAGACCCCTAAATCCTCGGCAACCCGTGCAGCAACGTTCTGGAGATCCCCCGTCAGCATCACAGTTTTGATCCCTGCTTCACCTAAGGCTTGAATCGTTTCTTTCGCACCAGGTTTTAGCCGGTCTGCAATGAGAATATATCCAGCATACTGTCCAGAAACTGCGACATGAACCAATGTTCCAGCATGCCCTAAATTATGAACTTCCGGAACTGGAATTCCGATTGCTAATAAAAATGCAGCCTTACCTACCAATACCTCTTGCCCTTTGATCTTTGCTTGGACTCCTTGCCCACTTACTTCCTTGTAATCATCAAGGATCCCGACCTCAATAGGTAATTTGTGGTTGTCTCGAATAGATTTGGCAATGGGGTGACTGGAGTGGATTTCCGCCGTAGCAGCAATTTCCAGGAGCTGTTCCTTACTAAATCCATCCACAGGAAGGATCTGTACTACCTCGAAAACCCCTTGGGTGAGTGTTCCTGTTTTATCAAAAACGACCGTTCTTACTTGGGTCAATGCTTCTAGAAAATTCGCCCCTTTGACCAGAATTCCGTGTCGAGAAGCTCCTCCAATCCCGCCAAAATAACCCAAGGGGACCGAAATTACCAAGGCACATGGGCAGGAAATGACTAGAATCGTGAGAGCTCGATATAGCCACTCACTAAACGTCCCCCCACCAAAAAGTGGCGGAAGTATCGCAATTCCTGTGGCAATTATGACGACTCCCGGAGTGTAATATCGAGAAAAGGTTGTGATGAATTTTTCCGTTCGAGCTTTACGGGAACTTGCGTTTTCTACCAGTTCTAAGATTTTTTGCATTGACGACTCTGCATAGGGCCGAGTCACTCGAACCGTAAGAATCCCACTGGAATTAACCATACCGGATAAGACAACATCTCCAACCTCAACTTTGCGTGGAACAGACTCTCCTGTTAGAGCCGATGTCTCTACAAACGACGCCCCCTTCACCACTTCTCCGTCGAGTGGGATCCTTTCTCCCGGTCGGACTAAGATTTGTTGTCCGACTTGAACATCTTCCGGATCAACCTTCAAGACATCGAGCTGGTGAATTAGATTGGCATAATCGGGCCGAATGTTCATTAAGGCCTGAATCGAATGCCGCGAACGATTAACAGCCAAGCCTTGAATATATTCGCCAACGGTATAAAATAACATAACGCCAACCGCTTCAGGCAATTGATTAATAGCAATCGCGCCAATCGTGGCCAAAGACATCAGGAAATTCTCGTCAAACAGCGCCCCTCTAAACATATTTCTAAAAGCAATATATAACACTTCATAACCGACGAGAAAATAGGCTGTTAAATAGATGACGTATTCCATGACCTCAGGTAAATTAAGTCCTAGCATAGAAGAAACCAGTCCAATGGCCAGCAAAGCGCTGGCAACTAGCATTCGGATCTTTTTCCACCGAGTCGCTTGAAGACCTTCTTCTTCTTGACCTTCTTGATTTAAGCCCTGACTTCCTTTGATAATTGGTTTAAGTTTTACGCCTGGTTCAATTCTGTCCACAATGCCTTGAGCAAGCTCTAAAGAAGCAGGAGGTAAATAGACAGTTTGAGTGGCAAAGTTAAGGGTTGTCTGTCCGATGGATTTCTCCTCGTTAAAGGCCTTCTCGATTTTAAGCGCACAATTTGCACAACACAACCCAACCAAGCGGTACTTAATTTGCTTTTGACTTTTTGAGTCATGCCCTTTTTGTTCTTCAAGAATAGATTCATGATGATTGAATTCCAAGTTTTTCGTAGATGTTGCTGTCATACCCATACCGTCATTCCTCCATAGTTGTCATGGTTTTATTCTTTATTGTTAGTTTGAACATCGTGCCTCGCTTAGACACGCCCCTCTAAGATGTGCTCAAGCCCTTCTCGATAAAGGGCCAAAACATGGTTATCATCCAACGAGTAATAAACCATCTTGCCCTCTCGACGGTACTTCACAAGGCGGTTGTTTCGAAGAACACGCAACTGATGTGATGTGGCAGATTGACTCAAACCTAAGAGTTCCGCCAAGTCACAGACGCAGAATTCATTTTTTGCTAAAGCATCCATAATTCGCACTCGGGTCGGATCACCAAGAGTTTTAAATAACTCTGCCAAAGGATGGACCTGTTCGCTTGGAATCAGCTTTTTTCGTACTGAGTCGATCAAGTCACTATGGATGCACAAAATCTCACATACAGGACTGTCTGCTGAATCTGCCCTCAATTCCGAGCAATTATCTTGAGGTATTTCCGTTGATTGGCCCATAATAAGTCTCTCCTCACATATGATTATATGTTCATACGTTTATTATATCTGAAATCTTCAAGATATCAAGATATTTTTTTATTTGATAGACGACTAAAGGACTAAAGAAGAACTGTTTCTACTAATGAGAAACAGTTCTTTATATTATAAGAAACTATTGTACTTGATACATCCCCTGATTTTGCATATATTGGAATATTTCTTCTCCGTGTTGTTGTTCTTCTTTTTGAATATGATTTAGAACCTGGCGGATATTAGTATCTCTAAATTCAAAAATGGCTCTATCATAGGTTCCTGATACATACTTTTCAGTCATTAACATGTCTTTACAAAGTTTAGCATCCTCTTGATTATAGTTCCCTGGCACCGAAGAGGTCGTTGGGGTTTGAGTTCCACCAGTCATCTGCTGTTGCTTCTGGCCTTGTTGTTGACCCTGGTTTTGTTGTCCTCCTACGCTGGGTACCTGACCGTTTAAGATTTGATTTATGGTATTTAGGTGTTCTTGCTCATGAGTTGAATGAGTATTAAAGAGTTGTTTTAATTGAGTATCTTGGGCCTGGTTAGCATATTTCTTATATTTGTCGACGCAAGTTTCCTCATGGGTTCTCTGATCCATCAACAGGAATTTTTCCTTTTGTGATAATTGCAACTGCAATATATAGCACCTCCCTATTTGCTAATATTGTTTGCAATAACTCCAATTCTATGCATAGAAATATTGTGAATATTCGACTTAACTTTCATCCTTCTTCATTTTAAACCAGACTCTCTCGGCTAATTGATAAGGATCTTGTTGACCGTTTTCTAATGACCAAAGAGAGTCAAGAGAACCCCTGCGGCAACAGAAGTCCCAATAACTCCTGCAACATTAGGCCCCATGGCATGCATGAGGAGGAAGTTCGAAGGATTTTCCTTTTGTCCAACCACTTGGCAGACCCTTGCGGCCATAGGTACCGCTGAAACACCGGCTGCACCAATCAGGGGATTTATTTTTCCTCCCGATACTCGATACATGATTTTTCCAATTAATAAACCACCAATTGTACTAAATGCAAAGGCTACCAAACCTAATCCAATTAGTATGAGTGTTTGAGATTTTAAGAAAACCTCTGCATTTGCAGTGGCACCCACGGTTAAACCAAGAAAGATTGTGACAATATTAATCAGCGCATTCTGAGCGGTATCTGAAAGTCTCTCGACAACCCCACTTTCCTTAAATAGGTTGCCTAGCATCAACATCCCAATCAAAGGAGCAATTGAAGGAAGAAGCAGTGATATGATTGCAGTTACGATGAGTGGAAATACAATTTTCTCTAACTTTGATACCTCCCTCAACTGGTCCATCTTAACCATTCTTTCCTCTTTAGTCGTCATTAGCTTCATGATAGGTGGCTGAATAAGAGGGACCAGGGCCATGTATGAATAGGCCGCTACTGCTATAGGTCCTATCATATGAGGGGCCAGCTTGGACGCTAAAAATATCGAGGTAGGACCGTCAGCTCCCCCAATAATTCCAATAGCGGATGCTTCTTGGGGAGTAAACCCGAAGAGAAGGGCCATAACAAAGGCAAAATATACCCCAAATTGGGCGCCTGCTCCCAATAATAAGCTGGAAGGCCTTGCAATTAACGGCCCAAAATCCGTCATTGCTCCAACACCCAGAAAAATTAACGGTGGGAAAATTTCCAGATGTATCCCTTGAAATAAATAATATAAAAGACCTCCCGCCGCTTCACCCTGCGGAGGGTTCATAAGTCCTGTTAGGGGCAAATTTACAAGAAACATTCCAAAAGCGATGGGTATAAGCAGTAGAGGCTCAAAGCCTTTCTTTATTGCAAGGTAAATCAATAGGAAAGAGATGCCGATCATCACAACATGCCCAAAGGTTATTCCTACGTACCCAGATGCTGTCCAAATGTCGGTTACCGCTTCTATAAGTTTTGCCAAAAATGACATATTAACACCCCCTTATCATTTGAGCAATATCAGACTATCTCCCATCTTAACTTGTGTATGGTTAGAAACCATAAGTTTAGCAACAACGGCATCACGAGGAGCCATAATCTCATTTTCCATCTTCATCGCTTCAAGGATAAATAATACTTCCCCTTTTTTTACCGTCTGTCCTTCATTTACTTTTATGCTCAAGATAGTTCCCGGCATGGGTGCCTTGATCGTTTCTCCTGCACTGGTTCCTTGTGAAGAGGATGTATTTCTGAATTTCTCAGGATTAACTGACGGCGCTTCCATGACATTCTTACTGGCCCTCTTAGTCAGATCTTTCGATTCGGTAATCCTTTCTACCTCTACTTCAAATCTCTTGCCATTGATTGTTACATTGTATTTCATATTACACCCTCCCAAGTATTGTCGTTTTTCTATAGCGCCTTGATTGACTTAATTTGAAGTCTGCTTAACGGAATATCCGCGTAATTGCTGACGACTGCCAAAATTATAGCTCGTAACTCATCTTCATCCATGCCCAAACCAATAGACTCGCTGTCACTATCCACGTCGATGTTGTTCAAGTTAACAGGCAAATCAGCAATTGCAGGTTTCTTAAATCGTTCTGAGAAAGAGCTTATTAGCTTAGTTTCTAGTACTATAACCACCCATAAGGCAATAAGGACCGTGAAAACAATCCCCATTCCAATCATGGTTGTATTCGCACCTAGAAGTAGTTTGTCGGCTATTGTCATCCTTCACCCTCCTATTTCAACATAGTCATACCAGAGTTGACCATCCTTACTGTATGAAATCCCTTCTCTGTTAGCTATTTGACAGCTCAAAAAAGCGCCATGTAGCGTGCATTAACCGAATATCTCATGCCATGGCGCTATAAGTCGTAGGGTGTTCTCCTAAAAAGGAATATTGCCATGCTTCATATTTGGATGGGATTCTCGCTTAGATTTCAGCATGTCAAGACTTTGAATGATCGTTTTTCGGGTATCACGCGGGTCAATAACATTGTCGATCAAACCCTTAGCACTGGCAATATAAGGGTTTGCGAACTTTTCTCGGTATTCGGCGGTCCTTTGTTTCATGGCGGCCATTGGGTCTTCGGAATTCTTAATTTCGTCACGGAAGATAATATTGGCGGCACCATCCGGTCCCATAACCGCGATTTCTGCCGTCGGCCAAGCTACGGCTACATCTGCACCTAATGAACGACTACACATGGCAACGTAAGCCCCACCGTAAGCCTTACGTAGAATAATCGTAATTTTAGGGACCGTGGCCTCTGAATAAGCGTAAAGGATTTTAGCGCCATGACGGATAATCCCACGGTGTTCTTGTTCAACCCCTGGCATAAAACCAGGAACATCTACGAAGGTTACCAGCGGAATATTAAAGGAATCACAAAAACGTACAAAACGGGATAGTTTATCCGAAGCATCAATGTCAAGGCAACCCGCTAAATAAGCAGGCTGATTAGCAATAATTCCTACCGACATTCCCTCAAAACGAGCAAAACAGGTTACGATATTTTGAGCAAAATATGGATGAACTTCAAAAATATCACCCCCGTCGACTAGAAGATTGAGGACATTCCGAACATCGTATTGTTTATTAGGTTCTATCGGTACCACCTTCAACAGTTCGTCCTCATCTGTTTCAGGTGGCTGGTCCTCAAACAAAGGAGATTTATCGAGGTTATTTTGAGGTAAGAAGGTTAATAAATGCCTGACCATTTCCAACGTTTCTGTTTCCGAATGACCAAGGAAATGGGCTACGCCGCTCGTCTGATTATGGGTCATAGCCCCTCCTAGTTCCTCAGTACTTACCTGCTCCCCCGTTACCGTCCTAATTACTTGGGGACCGGTAATAAACATTTGGCTGGTTTCTTCCACCATAAAGATAAAATCGGTTATAGCTGGAGAATAGACAGCCCCACCGGCACAGGGCCCCATGATCACTGAGATTTGTGGGATAACCCCAGAGGCTAAGGTATTGCGATAAAAAATGTCCCCGTAAGCGGATAAGGCGCTAACCCCTTCTTGGATACGAGCGCCTCCCGAGTCATTTAGGCCGATAACAGGCGCTCCGTTTTTTAAAGCGAGATCCATGATTTTGCAAATTTTTCGTGAATGAAGTTCCCCTAATGCCCCACCGAAAACAGTAAAGTCTTGGGAAAACAGATAAACCAAGCGACCATGAATTGTGCCATAGCCCGTAACGACCCCTTCACCTAGATTTATCACGTCAGCTTTCGTAAAATCCGCCATTTCTCCTCGAATAAAGGTATCTGTCTCAACAAAACTATCCTCATCAAGGAGTAATTCAATGCGCTCCCGCGCAGTCATTTTGCCGTTTTCATGTTGCCTTGTGATACGATCAACGCCACCGCCTAGTTTTGTTGCCTCTTGTAGGGCCGTTAATTCCCTAAGTTTATCGTAGATATCCAAAGTTCCCACCTCCTATAGCTTAGCTCCGGCGCTGAACGAGTTCTATTAGTGTACTGAAAGTACTCTTAGGATGTAAAAAAGCGACTTTACTTCCCCCCAGACCAATTCTTGGGGTCTCATCAATTAATCGAAAATCTGAACTTTTTAATTCTTGTATTTTTTCCTCAATATTATCGACTTGAATAGCTACGTGATGAAGTCCGGCCCCTTTGGATGCGAGAAAGTTGCCGATTGGGCTGTTAGCTTCCGTAGGCTCTAATAGTTCCAGATTGGTTTCGCCTAAAGGTAAGGTAGCCGTCTTAACCTTTTGCTCTTGTACCGTTTCTATATGGCTACAACTTAGTCCTAAAGCTTCATATACCTTTATGGCCTCAGCTAAATTAGCGACGGCGATCCCCAGATGATCCAGTTTTAATGGTTGCTGCATATTACGTTTATCCTCCTCTCAAAAGCTTATTAACAAATTAAACCGTAACTTAGCTAAACACCTTGGATAAACTTCACTATATCCACCGTGGAGGTTCCCGTTCCGAATATTTCTGCTACTCCCGCTTCTTTTAAAAGAATTTTGTCATCTTCCGGAATAACCCCTCCGGCAATCACCTGAATATCTTGCGCTCCCTCCCGGGCTAAAAGCTCAATGATTCTCGGCAGCAGATAATTGTGGGCACCGGATAAGATGCTTATCCCAATGATTTGAACATCCTCTTGAATTGCTGCCTCGACAATTTGATCTGGGGTTTGTCGTAGACCTGTATAAATAACTTCCATACCAGCATCCCGCAAAGCCTGAGCAATAACTTTTGCCCCGCGATCGTGGCCATCCAAACCAACCTTGCCGATCAATACCCGAATACGTTGTCCTTTTTCCATGACGACTCCTCCTGCTTAAAAGGTGTTCTCTTGCCTGTATTCTCCAAATACTTTTCTTAATACGTCGCAGATCTCACCCAACGTTGTGTAATTCCGGACACAATCCAGAAGATAGGGCATTAAATTTTCCGTGCTTTCTGCGGCTTTTTCCAGCCTAATAAGACCGTTTTCCACGTCTGCTTGATTTCTTTTCCGATAGACTGCGGCTAATCTTTGCTTTTGTTCTTGTTCGACTTTCGGATTTATCTTGAGTAATCCTTGTGGTGGATCTTGCTTTCTCTCAAACTTGTTAATCCCGACAATAATTCTTTCTTGATGTTCTATCTCCATTTGATAACGATAGGCACTTCTCTGAATTTCCTTTTGTTGAAAACCTAGTTCAATGGCCCGTACGGCGCCTCCTAATTCATCAATCTTATCTAGGTAGGCCCAAACAGCCTGTTCTAGGTCATCTGTTAACGTTTCTACGCAATAAGAACCGCCCAAGGGATCCACCGTATCCGTAACCCCAGTCTCGTAGGCAATGGCCTGTTGGGTTCGTAAAGCGAGCAGGGCTGATTCCTGGCTTGGCAGAGCTAACGCCTCATCCCAGGCGTTGGTATGCAAGGATTGGGTTCCACCGAGCACGGCACTCAGGGCCTGAAAGGCCACTCGCATTATATTCACCTCGGGTTGTTGGGCCGTTAACGTGCAACCAGCTGTCTGGGTATGAAAACGCATCATCAGTGATTTAGGGTTCTTAGCCTGGAACCTGTTTTTCATAATCTTGGCCCACACTCTGCGGGCAGCTCTAAACTTGGCAATTTCCTCTAAGAAATTGGAGTGGGCATTGAAGAAAAAGGAGAGACGGGGAGCAAAACGATCAATTTCCAACCCCACGTCTAGGGCGGCTTGGACATAGGCGATTCCGTCCGCCAGGGTAAAAGCCACCTCTTGAACTGCATTGGAACCAGCTTCGCGTATGTGATAGCCGCTGATACTAATCGTGTTCCAATTAGGAAGATGCTCCGCACAATATTTAAACGTATCGGTTATCAGACGCATAGAGGGTACCGGGGGAAAAATATAGGTTCCCCTAGCCATATATTCTTTTAAAATGTCATTTTGTATGGTTCCGGATAACTTTGAGGGGTCTACTCCCTGTTTTTCGGCAACCACAATATACATAGCCAGCAATATGGCAGCAGGGGCATTAATCGTCATGGATGTGCTTACTTGATCTAATGGTATGTCCTTGAATAGGGTTTCCATGTCGGCCAAGGAATCGATTGCGACACCAACCTTACCCACTTCTCCTTGGGCAAGAGGGTCGTCAGAGTTATAACCAATTTGGGTCACCAAATCGAAGGCCACACTGAGGCCAGTCTGGCCTTGTTTAAGCAGATAAATAAATCGAGTGTTCGTTTCTTGCGCAGTTCCAAAGCCGGCATATTGACGCATAGTCCAGAACCTGCCCCGGTACATGTCTGGTTGAACACCACGAGTAAACGGAAATTCCCCAGGAAAGCTCAAATCTGTTAAATAGTCGAGATTAAGGTTATCCGGCGAATAAAGCCGCTGAAACTCGACCTCGGACTCTACGCTTCCCCCCCGGCTTTCTGGCGATTTAGAAGCTTTTCCACTAAAATGCTTGCTCTCCCAACGAGCCTTTTCTTGGGCAATTTTTTCTAATTCCTTACCTTTACCCATATCCATATCCTTACTCTTATCCATAGATTTCTTCACTCCCCTGTGCTAAAACTTGCTTGACAAGGGGTCCAACCTCCCATGGCAAGTTCGCCACACTGACACCTGCAGCTGTTAGCGCTTTAACTTTGCTCTCAAAGGTTCCCTTACCCCGTTCAATAATTGCTCCGGCATGTCCCATTCGTTTGCCTGGAGGGGCGCTTTTGCCGGCTAAAAAGGCAACTACGGGCTTTCTCATGCCCTTAATGTAATGGGCCGCTTCTTCTTCAGCATTTCCTCCGATTTCACCGACCAAAACTACGGCTTGAGTTTTAGGATCTGCCTCGAACTTTTCTAAGACTTGAATGAAGGACATGCCAACCACTCGATCCCCGCCAAGGCCAACTACGGACGATTGGCCGATTCCTGCGCTGGTCAATTGGTAGACAATTTCGTAACTTAGAGTCCCGCTGCGGGCCACGACACCAACCTCACCGGGGGTAAAAATGTTATTAGGCATAATTCCTATCTTGGATTGACCTGGTGAAATCAGTCCATATGTGTTAGGTCCTATAATTTCTGCCTGTTTCTTCTCTGAGAACGCCATAATTTCCAGGGTGTCATGCAAGGGTACGTGTTCGGTTATAATAACTAAGGTTTTTATCCCAGCGTCCAGGGATTCCAGAGCACAATCTTTGACAAGCTTGGCCGGGACAAAAATAACGGAGGCATCCGCTTGTTGCACAAGCAGCGCTTCTTCAACCGTATCAAATACTGGGACTCCGTGAACCTCCTGCCCGCCCTTGCCGGGGGATACCCCTCCTACTATCTTGCTTCCATAGGCTAACATCTGCCCGGTATGAAATTGACCCTGGGTTCCGGTAATCCCTTGGACGATGATTCTGGTCGTTTCATTGATAATTATGGACATTAGCCCCTCCTCCATTCTGTAAAGAGATTACTTTTGTTACAGCTTCTTCGATATTCTTGAATGATTCGATGCCTTGTTCCTTTAAAATCGCAGTCCCTAAATCTTCATTAGTGCCTATTAAACGGATAACCACCGGTATTTTAAGATCAAGGGTATTCTTCACTTGTACAAACGCGCTTGCTACTTCATCACAACGGGTTATTCCGCCGAAAATATTAATTAAGAGCGCCTTAGGTTTCGTGGAAAGCAAGATTTCCAAGGCTGCTGCCGTAGCTTGCAAGCTGGACCCGCCTCCGGCATCCATGAAATTACGGGCACTTGACCCAAAATGCTGGAGCAAGTCAAGCGTGGCCATTGTAATCCCGGCACCGTTGGCCATAACTCCAATATCTCCATCCAGTTCAACATAGGATATTCCTAAATCCGCAGCTTTCTTTTCCACCGCGGTCTTTTCTTCCACCCAGGGAACCTCCGGTAGGTAACGAAAGACAGCATCATCGTCTAAGGTCATTTTGGCATCCGCTGCCAGGACTTGCGTTGAGGTAACGACTAAGGGATTAATTTCTACTAATTCAGCATCGTATTTACGAAATACCTGGTAGAGTTTAAGCATAATATCCCCAATTTGTTGAGCTTCCCGGCCCTTCAAGCCCATTTGACGTGTAACTTCGCGCGTAGCATAAGGCTGGAGACCAATCGTGATATCAATAAAACGCTTAATCATCTGTTCTTCCGGTACTTGCTCAATATCCATCCCCCCTGCGATGGAGGCCAGCAGAACAGGTTTTCTTTTTGCCCCATCAATGGTAATGGCGAGGTAGATTTCTCGTTCAATACTTACCTTTTCTTCAATCAAGACTCTCTCTACTTGGCATCCTTTAATCTCCGTAACAAGCAAAGCCTGTACTTTAGAAATGGCGTCTTGGGGTTCTGTGGCAAACTTTATGCCCCCTGCCTTACCGCGCCCTCCGGAGAGGACTTGGGATTTAATCGCCACCGGTCCCGTTTTTTCAATAAAAGCCTCTACACCTTCAACTCCTGTAAAAACAGCCCCCCTCGGGACAGGAATTCCATTGTTTTGAAGGATTTCTTTAGCCATGTACTCGTAAAGTTTCAACTCACTAACTCCTTTCTCTAATTATTCAGAATTATCAGCTTACATCCTTACCTGCAATATTTATGCCAATTTCGAGTCCGACAAAAAGAGGCGGAATAGCAACATTCTTCTCTTTTTGTGTAGATCTCCTTTTATCTTGTTGGAACATAATGTTACAAAGACGTTTCAAGCGTTTCAAGCGTTTCAACCATCACGCTTGGAGAACTTCACGACTCAGCATTTTGAACATCTCCAGAGGGTACTTCATATGAAGTAGAGAAACTGTAAGAAAGGATTAGAAAATGCTCTTTCTAATACCATTTACTCACAGTTTCGTACAAACTTGCTTATCCTTTTCATCTCGTTTTATTCCATTAAAATAAAGATTTATGCAAAGCACTGTGAGGTGCTGGCAGTACTAGTTGATCCACTAAAAATCCACTAGCCTTAATGGCCTCGCTGCCTGCCCGGACAGCGGCAGTTACCGCTCCTACATCACCCGTTAAAGTCACCATAGCTTTACCGCCCATTCCTCTCGCCAGACGAACTTCAATTAATTCTACATTTGAGGCTTTTACAGCTGTATCGGCAGCCACAATGGCTGAAGCTACTGAATAACTTTCAATAACTCCTAAGGACTTTATCTCATGTACTGCGGTACAACCTGTTAAAGCAGGAAAAACGCTAGCATGTAAATTTGGGAGCATGAATTCATCCACAACATTGTCTGTTCCAGCAGTTGTTCGCCCACTTTTTACCGCACTTTGCACGGCTCCCACATCCCCTGCTACCATTACGACATACTTGCCAGGGCACATGGGCTGAGAGATAATCATTTCAACATTGGCAGCCTTTAGCATGGCATCTGCCGCCAAAATCCCTTTGGTCATGTTTTTTAGTTCCAGTAAGCCTATAGCTCGCTTCATAGTTTTCATCACCTCCTGTAGCTTTAAACTCTTCTAATGCCGATACAATTATTATCTACCATTACTATCTGTCCCGAAATACTGGCATGCAAATTTGCCCCTAAACTTGCGCCTTCAGGAATAACCGCAATCAGATCCCCTCTTGCAACGTTATCTCCTGCCTTAACGATAGGTATGGCAGGTGCTCCCAGATGTTGAGAAAGGTGTAACTTTACTTCCCTCACAATCATCTCTTGTGCACTAAGCGGCGCATTGACATCATAGGTGGAAATCCCCAAACGGGCAATCAGTCGTTTAGTCGGAATCAGATGATATTCACGATTTGTTCGTACCTGCTGTGGTTTAGAGTGCTGGGGATTTTTTATTCCTTGCTTAGTCAACTGCTTTTTGATTTCTGCATTGACTCTGCGCGGGGATAACCCCATCGTACAACCATATGTATCACAAGCTCCACATTCAGAACAGAGAAAGGCTCGTGAATAGATCTCAGACTCACCAATCTGCCCTTTGCCGATAGCCTGCATGACACGATGTGGCTCTAGGCTATGCCCTAGCAAATGACGGGGACAAGCTTCTGTACAAGCCAAACAATTACAGCAAACGGCTTTGGCCCTATTAACAATCATCTGCCAAGGTGTATTTTTGGTTGTCACTAAGGAATGATCTACTGGCAATACAATGATACCGCCTGTTGTCTTGGTAACAGGCGAATTTGGATCAATCACCTTTCCCATCATGGGCCCACCGTCAATTACGACATAAGGCTCCACAGTAGATCCACCTGCCAAATCAATCAATTCCTGCACCTTCATGCCAATAGGCACTTTAAGGGTTACCGGTTTTCTTACGGCACCGCCAATCGTAACGTATTTGTCAGTCACAGCCTTACCTTCGAGAGCATGGGCGACATTCACTAATGTTTCAACATTGGCAACGACCACGCCCACCTGGAGTGGAATACCACCTTCTGGTACGATTCTACCTGTCACTTCATATACAAGCACCTGTTCATCGCCCGCCGGATAAATGTCCGGGAGGAAGAATAACTGGATTGTATTTTCGCTCATTTCTATTATTTCTCTTTGAAGATTGCTGACTGCTTCCTCATATTTACGCTTCAGTCCAACATATCCTTGACGCGCTCCAGTGGCCAACATGACAGTCTTCAATCCTAAGATTAGTTTCGTACTTTGCTCAGCCATAATATGCTGATCCGCCCTCAGTAATGGCTCACATTCTGCACCATTGGCAATCACTATGTCAACACTGGCATTTATCTTGACATGCGTGGGAAAGCCAGCTCCTCCAGCTCCCACCACGCCGGCCGCCTTAACTGCTGCAACAATCTCGTCACGCATTTTCTATCGACTCCCTACCTATTCGATATCTCAATCTAAATGATGGAAAACGCATCAACCAGAACACATCGCCTTTGCCGGGTAAAACTACGTGCTGAAGTCAAACCTTCTCCTGTAGGTCCGGCAATTGTGAAGGTAATAAAGCCTTCCCCACCAACCCCGATTCCTGCATAAGAAGGAGCATTTTTTACAAAGATTGTTGTTTCAATGGCCTTGGCAAACCGAGTCAGATTATCAACGTTTTTAGAATGCATCATAGCCGTGTGCCGATTACCATGCTCTACTTTCACAGCCAGTTCAATCGCTGCGTCAATATCTTTCACTTGTACAACTGGTAGTATTGGCATCATTAATTCTTCGATAACAAAGGGGTGATCCGCTGGGGTTTCGCACAAAACAACCCGTATAGTATCAGGCACATCAATGCCGATCTTACTTAATATATACTTTGCGTCTTTACCAACAAACTCTTTATTGATACCATATATTTTTTTCGGTTTTTCCGTACACCCTTCTGCCATCTTCTCTTCTGTTGCTGTCATGACAACTTCCAACAACTGATCAATCCTTGAGCCTGAAATCAAATATGCTCCGTATTTTTGCATATAAGTGATCAGCTTATCAGCAATACACCCTATGGCAATGACTTCTTTTTCTGCAATACAAGGTAAATTATTATCAAAAGAGCATCCTGCTATAATATCCCGAGCTGCTTTTTCAATATCAGCCGTCTCATCAACAATGACTGGGGGATTCCCAGCACCTGCACCAATGGCTTTCTTACCCGAAGATAATACAATTTTAACAACCCCAGGACCACCTGTTGCTACCAGCATATTGATTCCCGGATGTCTCATCATAGCATTCGCTGCAGTAATAGATGGATCAGCTACCGATGTCAATAGATTCATGGGACCACCAGCCTTGACAATCGCTTCATTTAAAAGGGCTATTGTCTTCTTGGATGTATTTTTTGCTGTGGGATGGGGACAAAAAAATACGGCATTACCAGCAGCAATCATGCCAATTCCATTGCAAATAACCGTTTCTGAAGGATTGGTCGTCGGTGTAATTGCGCCAATGACGCCATAAGGCCCCATTTCAACTAAAGTCAGCCCACAGTCACCACTCCAAGCCTCCGTGCACAAGTCTTCTGTCCCAGGAGTTTTGAAGGCAACAAGCTCATTTTTTATGATTTTATCTTCTACCCGACCCATTCCTGCCTCTTTTACTGCCATTTGAGCCAGCATAGTGGCGTTTTCAAAAGACACATTCCGCATTGCCTTTATTAGTTCTTCCCGTTTCTCAAGTGACAGAGTTCTTAACTCTTTATAGGCCATCCGAGCTGCTGCCACAGCTTCATCAACCGTAGTAAAAATGCCACTATCCTGACAAGGTTGGACTTTTTGATCCAGTCGTGAGACTCCCACTTCTACAAGTGGGAGTGGTACCCCGTACTCTGCTTCGGTGGGGGTAGACTCCCCCACCGAAGTCTCGATGTTCAACTTTGGTTGAACGAGTTCACTCTGTATCTTGGCTAAAACTTCTGATGTTATTTTTACAATCAGGGCTTGATCTACACTCATATATTCTCCTCCTTCCAGTAGTGGCTACTGCTCATCAAGCAGCCATACCGGCCTTAGCAACCATCATATCCTCATCTACGCTGCCACCGCTTACGCCCAATCCGCCGATCATATTTCCGGCCTCAATAATAGGAAATCCACCGCCAAAAACGATTAATCTCCCCCCATTCGCAGTATTGAGACCAAATAGGGGATGCCCTGGCGTTACTAAGGCAGCCGCTTGATCGGTAGGCATTTTCAACGCAACTGCAGTGTATGCTTTATCAAGAGATATTGAAATGCTGGCCAGTAGTGCTCCATCCATGCGGTGTTGAGCAACCAGATTCCCCCCCATATCAACGACAGCGATAACCATAGGTACCCCAATTTCAAGGGCTTTTTCTTCCGCTGCTGCTATCATTTTTTTTGCTTTAGCTAACATACTACATTGATCCTCCTTTACACTATTTGCTTTTTCGCCCTTTAACACAGATAGTACCTTACTAGTAACAGTGCCGACTATTTCTTCTTGCTCTACACATCTGGCTAAAACAAATAACAAGTCTGAAAGGCGATTTAAATATAGTGAAACAGGTACAGTCACTTCCCCTGTTCTTTTAAGACTAACAACACAGCGCTCTGCACGGCGCACAATGGTTCGTGCCAGGTCCAGAGCTGCGCTGGCTGAGGTAGCCCCGGGCGTTACAAAACCTCTTTGCGGAATACGTCTTTGTTCTAAGGAATCAATCAGTGATTCTAGCCCCTCAACATGCTCCGGGGTTATTCGATAGTCAACTGCAGTCATGGTATCTGTCGCCAGATCTGCATTTAAGGAAATTAATTCTACCTGAATTTGATGAATGATATCAATAGCCCATGATGGTTTGATAAGGGACTTTGCTAAGCCCATAGCTGAATTTGCCTCATCTACTGTGCCATAGGCTTCTACCCGCGCATCATCCTTAAAAACCCGTTGTTTGCTCAACAAGCTTGTTTGTCCTTCATCTCCGGTTTTCGTATAAACTTTCATGATATATTACTCCTCGAGTAAATATTTATTTAACTATGATCCTGAACAATCTCTATACCATAATCTCGAGCTACATCTCGGGCTAAAGGAGTGATAATCGTTCCTTGAGAAACAGTAATACTCTTAAGGCCATTACCTGCAGCAACTTTTATAGCTGCAGCGTCCATCACACTCTTTTTTGCCTGTGGAAGACTTATGGACGTTTTAACCCTACGATCCAATATTTTTTGGCTTCCCGCAGCTAAGTCATCAACTTGCACGAGCCGAATTCCATACCCTTCTACTTTTCGCAAATTTTCTCGCAAAGCTTGCAAGAGTCCTGGAGGGCATTTCCCCATATTCCCCTTTACCCGCCAGCTATCCAGAGGATCTGCTGCATTTATAGCCGCTAATACGGGCTTGCCCAGCATTAAGGCTTGCATTATGAGAGTTGAAGCTAGGGTATCAGACAATGTATAAGCCAACTTGGCAGCCGTATTTTGGGTAAGCACAGGGACGAGGACGATATCGGCCTCCCGCAATAACTTACCTGGATAGGAAGACTGGGTAGTTACCACACTTGTGTCACTACCCAAACAATCTCTAATTCGCTTAATCCCCACAATTTCTTCAGCAGCCGCTGAAAGAACGACCGTTAGCTCAATATTTAGGGCCTGTATTTTCTGAAGTTCTACTAAACTTTGCTCAAGTCCAATCGTTCCCCCGGTAAAAATAGCCAAAGCCTGTTGGGGACGCTGGATAGCTTTGTCGTGAGTAGCCAAAGGCACCTGTCCTAATTGGCGCAATACCTCAGCCGTAACTAATTGCACCAATTTTTCATCCAATCGTGAGACTCCCACTTCTACAAGTGGGAGTGGTACCCCCGGCTCCGCTTCGGTGGGGGTAGAGTCCCCCACCGAAGACTCGATGTTCAACTTTAGTTGAACGAGTTCACTATCCATGCTACACCTCCACGCACTGTGGCAACCTTACTTGATCGCCATTTTTCAGTCCAACGGCGTTAGCCTCATCAGTATCAATATGAAATTCCAATCGAAAACTGGGATGTACGCGTACCAAAACGTTCTTAAAGATACATCCCCGCGGACCGTCAACCTCAGCTACAACACGATCTCCATCGGAAACACCAAACCGCTGGGCGTCATCATGATTCATATGAATATGTCTGGCTGCACAAATCACCCCATCTTTTAGGGTAATTGCGCCAGAGGGACCAACTACAACTAGACCAGCCGACTCAACAATCTGACCCGAATCACGCAAAGGTGGCAAAATGCCTAAATTAAATCCGTCAGTACAAGATATTTCTACCTGTGTAATTTTCCGTAACGGTCCGAGAACCCTAACGCCTTGAAGCACGCCCTTTGGTCCTACAAGAGTAACTGTTTCTTCAGAGGCAAATTCGCCAACCTGCATCAGATCTTTTTTCGGTGTCAGAGTATGACCTCGACCAAACAATATTTCAACATGGTAGGCAGAGAGGTGGATATGGCGATTGGATATACCTACAGGAATGCCCTTTACCGCCCCATCGGCCACTACAGAATTTGAAAAAATGCTTAACACTTGTGTCACAATTTGATCAATCATAAACCTCTCCATCATCTCACCTCATTCTGCCGAAACTTATAAAGAAATATTTTTACATACCCTCAACCTTGGGAAGGATCTTTTCAATATCTGTATGTGGACGAGGAATAACATGAACAGAAACTAACTCACCGACTTTTTGGGCAGCCGCCGCGCCAGTGTCTGTTGCTGCCTTCACTGCCCCAACGTCTCCTCTTACCAAAACAGTCACCAAACCAGAACCAATTTTTTCATAGCCAATTAATATGACATTCGCTGCCTTAACCATAGCATCAGCAGCTTCAATTGCTGCAACTAAACCTTTTGTTTCTACCATTCCCAGTGCTTCTCCGCGCATATCTATTCAGCCTCCTCATTATTTTTTCCAAAGTGAATACATGTTACCTTGGGATCACCCTTTTTGCGGTGACAGGCTGGATCTCTACAAAAATTGCAAAGTACAGCTGGATTTTTGCCCTGCTCGACACTAGAAACAACTCCAATGGGCTCTTTATCCAATTGTAAGACTCCTACTTCTTTAAGTGGGAGTGGGTCCCCGTACTCTGCTTCGGTGACGATAGTCTCCAGTGGAGAGTATCGCCGAGCGCCTTTCTCAATAGGAATACTTGGTGCGAAGGAGGTAGAGTCCCCAACTTCAAGGATTTTACCCTCATTATCTGTAGACTCCTGAATATCAATGACCATTTCCGAAGCTACCTGAACTTTCCTATTTGAGGTTTCCTTTGTGGTCAAAACAGAAGACAACTGTTGATGAGGCCGTGGTATAACATGAGTAGCCACTACCTTATTAACCTTTCCAGCAGCTATCCTACCTGCCTCAACTGCCACTTTAATAGCTCCAACGTCGCCACTAAATTTGACAAGCACCATTCCCTTGCCTTTAGTCAGTTCATACCCGATTAACTCAATATTGGCTGCTTTGAGTGCCGCATCAGCCGCTTCAAGGGCCGCGACCAATCCAACTGTTTCAATTAACCCAATCGCATTTCTGACCATGTTTCACCTCCCCATGGCCTTGGTCAGTTTCTCGAAGAACTTTCTGAACGATACCATAAACTAAGTTATACAGTAGACTTGAATCCACAAACTGGGGAGCGAGATCTTCCAAGGGCTGTTCTTTAAAGGGAATGCCTTTGACTAGACGAGCTGCATTACAGCCGAAATGACGCCATTGTATAGGTGTTCCCGGAACATTTAGGGCGAATAGAGGGTGCTGATCAGGCAACTTGAAATAATGAATACATAAACCATCTGCCCCGATACCTAATCCCACCCCAAGTTTTGAAGCGCAAGCCCCTTGAAAAGCCAGAGCAACTGCATCGGATTCCTTAACCTGTACTACTAAGCTAGGTATTCCCTCTTCTTCCAGGCCTGCTTGCACTTCTCTGATTTTATCTTCCCAGCACGTGTGGGGGAAAACATGAATCAGCACACAAGGTTTAACTGATGCTCCGTTGGGTAGCATTCTTTTCACGCCTCTCCGCCAAGATAGGATAGTACCAGTCCGGTAGCCACGGCATTTCTAGGACCTTCTGAACCCCGAATATTTCCCCGTCCGCAGACAATCCCATACTCAGCCAAGGCATCAGTCACCATATCCGCCACTTCAAAATCCAAAGCTGATCCTCCTACCAAAACAACAAAATCCATATGACGTATATTGCCTGTAGGGGCCACCCGCGCTAGAGACCGCAAGGCATTTGTAACAAACACCCGTTTTTTGGCCTCCCGACGCACATGACGAACCTTATCTAAGGGATGATTTGTGGGAATAGGAACCATTTCACCTGCTTTTAGAATCACCACACGGGAAAAAACCTCAGGCGGAAGATGTTGCTCATAAAACCGCACCGTCCCATCCTCTAACCGTATATGAAATAAACTTTCGACTTTAGCCAGAGGGTATTTCTTGATGTCTTCTGATAGATCAAAATCATTGAGTCCTAATTCGGAATTGATGAGCATCGTGACCATATCACCAGCTCCAGCCAAATGGATAGCTAATACCCTCTCTTCCCTGGTGATAATGGCCGCATCAGTCGATCCACCGCCCATATCAAGAATTGCAAGGGGTTTATCTGTACCCGGAGTCGTAAGGGCACCACGAATTGCCATATTGGCCTCCACTCCCGCAATCACAACTCGAATACCGAGATTTTTGCTTAACTGGTCGGCGATCTGTTGCATGGGAAGGCGGCTCGTTTTTACCATAGCCGACAAAGCCACCGCATTTTCTAGCGCGAATTCTCCGGCTAACCCACCCTGCACTTTTTGAGGTACAAATGTATCGACTGCCAGCAAATCTTGAATTTTCATTTCTCCCAGAGGTTGGGATGTAAGTTCACTCATCACTTGGCGAACTCTTTCCAGCATCCCGCTAACGTTGGTTCCAGCTTCCCCCTGTACGTCAAGAACCGGTTGTACCCGTTCCACTGTTGCCATTATTTTTGCAGCACCAGCATCGACATCGATATCAGCCTTACCTTTTTCTCCCAAGACTGTGATAAATCCAGCCGATATAGTCCGGGCCTTGACATCCCCTGCTGGTGTACGCACAACGACTGCCGATCGATTGCCAATCAGAGCCCGGGCAATAGGGACCACCATCTTGGTCTCCTCAGCAGATAACTTAAACACAGTTGCAATTCCATAGGGATTAGATAAGGTTGTAATGGTTTGCCCCGCTTCAGCCACTTCCACTGCTGCCATCATGCCAAGGGGAACCTTATCAATCAGGGTCACTTCGTCCACTACCGGTATGATTCTCTTGAGCCGATTAGCAATCAGCACCGCATCATCTTGCTTAACGATGACTCCTTGAACATCAATCCCTCGGGTCATAGCCTCATTAAGAGCATCAGCTGCTTCTTGAAAATCAATGCCTGCGGGAATAACACAAAGGACCTTCTCTCCGGTAATAATACCAACCAGTTGACTTAACCACACTGTTGTTCCAACCCCTAAGCCCACCCCGCCAGGTGTCGATGGATTGTGACCAATCATCGTTGATTCGGTAATAATGGTTTCGGTAATGGTTTCCATTGCCAAATCCCCAATGACCGGTGTTGCTTCATTTAGCCGTATTTCATCCAGATCATTCATCTTAAGTCCAGATTTTTTCAAAGCCTCTTCCAGAGCAATGACAATTCCCGGTACGTTAGCTACTGTACCTTTGATACCAGTCGTTTTTATGATACTGCTGGCTAAATAGTTAATTAAGCTTAATGAGTCAAAAGTGGCTAAACAAACCTCCGTTGTGGAATTCCCGATATCCACACCCGCTACGATCGTCATGAAAATCCCACCCTACTCCGCTCTGAGACGATTCCGGCGTTCGTAAACCCCTGCAGCCTCTCTTACAAAGGCGGCACTTATGGTTGCCTTATATTTAGTTTCCATTTCCTCAGCAATAAGGATTAATTCCGCTTTAGTCGATCGATAGGGACGAAGAGCATTATACATTTCAAGTATTCGGTTATCAGGGATAGCCGTTAATTCTGCCGCTCTGCGCAAATTATTGGCCAGCTGGGTTCTCCCCACACCATCCGCAATATCAGCCTGCATGCGAAGTGTCTCTGGAGCAATACTCACATCTTTAGGCGTTACCTTACCATTTAAGACGTTCTCCAGGGTAATGTCTGAGAGCTTTTTACCCGTAGGAGTTTTCAATAATTCTGGTCGTTTGGCAGCCAAAGGGTAATCATGGTCTGGATTTAATCCTTGTAATGTACCCTTTGAAGGAGGCAAGGTGGTTTGTGGTGCTTGAGACATGGACTTTAAAACTTCACGGACCATATTTTCGATCAATTTTTCTTGAGACATTTCTATCACCTCCGCTTAATTAAAATTCACTTCAAGTTCGACCGGTTTAGTTCCAGGAACCACGTGTTCCGTTTCTTTAATATGAAGCACTGCTGCTTTTGCCTGAAACTTAGGCCGTGCCATCTGATCATTTTTCGTTGGCACCGGAGTTGGGGATTCTCCTTTGGCATACTTAGCAGCATTACCGCCAATAGCCCGATAAGCTGCCAAATCCAGCAAGGGCGACTGGGAAAATAGTTCCAGATTACTCAAGGGTGGCAAACCTTTTTGGTGAATGACTGTCGTTCCTCTGGACTGTATCCCAATAGCAATTCCCGAGCCACTCAGCTTAGTAGCGTCATGGGCGGCAAAAGCCACATCAGAAGTACGTATTACCCTGATCACACGGGCATGTAAACCTTGTTCCTCAATACCAGCAATCATTTCCCGCAGTACATCGCCGTGAGGAACATTCACGATGGTTTTATTTTGATATTTGCCAAAGGCTGGAGCTAAAGCAATCACCACTTCATCAGCCCTCGTACCAAGGCGTGCTTCGCCTTTTTCCACCAAAGTCATCGGATGCCCAGCGACCACTGGTTTTGCACTTTTGGATTGTTCAATTCCTGGCATCCCTTGTATCACCTGCACTATAATTTCACGAATCATTTGCGCATTAACTTCCATTACAATCCACCTCTCTTCCTGACTCAAACGTCAAAATCAGACGGTTTAATGGCCTGACTGATGGTTTTAATTTCATCCCAACGTTCATCGCTGATGCGATAACCAGTTCCTGGACCACGATAGTCATTCCGGCTGTTGACTGCACTTATAACATTAAAGTCTTTATCAAGAATGGCCGATGTATGGAGATAATCTCCTGAAATACGTTGTTTTAAAAGATTCAGTATATGGTCAGCTAAATCACTAAAACCGTTTTTAGCCAAAGCTTTAACGATATCCAGACCAGTAATTCCGCGACTCATCAATTCTTGAGCGGCTTTTAAATCTTCAACTACGTTACGTTCAGGCATATCCTTACTACCATGTGCATAGGTTGCGGCTTCGACTTCTTCATCCTTGATTTCCGGGAAGCCAAGTTCTTTAAACACAGCCTGCAATGCCCGGGCAGCTTTATTACGAACTGCGATAGCTTGTTCCTCGGAAATTGGTCTTAGTCCACCATCGACTTTCAAGTCACGCTGAATGATATTCCAATCGTCATAGTCTTCAACATCCCAGTTCGAACCAGCAAACATATTGTCATAGTTGGGAATGCCTCCAAAACCAGAACAGATGAAGTCAGTGCCGGGGAGCATTTGCATTAACGTACGAGCAGTACGTCGAATATCGGAATGAGTAAATGTCTGGTCATTACTGGATGCAACTTCCAGATCCAGCATCGTGGTACATAAATTTTCTGCCAACACCGTACGAATACCCGATGGAACAGCAGCCGGTACACCAATACAACTTACAGATCCGTTCTGCAATCCCTGGACACCAGCCCCCCGTGTAACCATAATGCAACGAATTTCTAAATATAGCATGGATTTACCCTCTGCATAACCCATCTGCACTTCCGAACCGGTACCGGAAGTAAACCTCATTTTCAGACCCCGCGAAGCATAGGCCGAAGCAAGAAAGCCTTTTGACCAAGGTGTGTCATCACCGTCGACAAACACATTTTCTGTACCGTATACCGAAATGGTTTCCGCATACGCAGTAATACCACGCATGCCAAGCTCTAACTCTGTCGCTTCTTCCAGCGCACACTGAATCAAGGTACCGCCCCGACCAGTCTGACCACCAATCAGAAGTGCCAGGGCATTGAAGGGTGCATACCTGACGACCGCCACTGTAGTTTCCATTTCATCAAATCCGCGCATTGCTGCTTCCGCTCCGTCCGCAGCAATCAGTACTGGATTGTCCTTAATGTTAGTAATATGGCACTGATTAGAGGGAATTTTACGGGCCCGCATTTTTTGCATGGCCATCATCATTTCGACTACATTCATGGTGTTGAACACAGCCACAAGTTTAGCGACTGTTAATCCACGAACAAGATTTACTATTTCTTCTCTTGAGACATTAATATCTACAAGCATCTTGGCGATATCGTTATTATCCATAGCCATTGACTTTTCGGCTACCGTCACATCAATGGCGTAATCCGCAATAAATTGTTCAATAAAATCAAACTTACTGCGAGATACCCCGTCCATTTCGACGATTTTCCCATTTTCAATTTTTATACTAGGCTCCGGGTCATTGGGGCTGCCCATGGCTATTAGACCCACCTCTGGCCATTCTTCTACGAAACCGTCCTGATTGACAGGGCGGGCAGCTAATACCTCAAATCGTTTTGACCTTTTCATTATTTCTCCCCTCCCTACTCTTAGATATATGGTGTTGTTACTGAAGGAGCTGGACCAGCCATTGCTTCCAGCAGTTTCTGACCCGCTTCTTTTGCTGCTAAGACCGATTGGCGTACTGCCCCGGAATCCCCGGTCACCATAAGAATTGCCTCGTTGGAGTGGCTACCACCCCCAGGGCTGGCATATCCAACTATTTCAACATTTGCTGTTTTAACAGCAACATCAGACATTAGCACTCCGATGGCTGCAGGAGCGCCGACAATCAGGCCAAAAGCTTTACCAACTGGTGCGCCGAAAGCTTTATTGACAGCAAAACTTGCCCGAGCAGTATACTGCATTTCAAGATGTCCTGCATCATTGGCATACACATCCCCAAAGGTGCGATCAAGTTCTTTCAAGGCGACTTCAATTGCCCGGCGAGCGTCTGAAACTTCTTCAGCACCAAAAAGAATCAAACAACCGTGTCCGGCTCCACCTTTAGTGTCCCTGGGCAATTCAATGCTGACAATTTCAGTATTAGTAGCTTTAACTGCTTCATCTGCGGCCATAATATGAGGACCAGCTCCAGTACGGGCACCAAGGATCCCAATAGAACGATATTTTGGATCTATCTTCATCTTTTCATGCAACATGGGATCAACGTTGGCTATAACCAGTCCAATGGTATCGCCGATTGCAGTACCGACATACTCAGTCATGCCGATGTTTACGACCGCTTTGGTTTTTTCCTGTCCCGTCTCGTCAGGAACTTGGCTTTCCATACGTTTTTTTATTTCGTCCATGACCTTGTCAATTAACTGTTCTTGCATAAAAACTTACACCTCCAAATTAATTCCTATTTGACTTTGGGAAGAATTTTCTCCACATCTGTATGTGGACGAGGAATAACGTGAATGGAAACAACATCGCCCACTTTCCGAGCGGCGGCGGCACCCGCATCTGTTGCTGCTTTTATAGCACCAACATCGCCTCGAACCATCACCGTTACTAAACCTGAACCGATTTTTTCATAGCCGATTAATACGACATTAGCTGCCTTTACCATTGCATCAGCTGCTTCAATAGCCCCTACCAATCCTTTGGTTTCAATCATACCTAAGGCCTCACTCATAATTTGAACCTCCCCTCCTCAAAATAAAAAAACCTATATAAATAGTAGCTTTTTCTATCCATTTTTACTTCAGCATATATTGCTTACCCACTGGATATATTTGCGGTGTTCGTTGTAGATATTTATCCCAAATATTGGACCGAACTATTTTTATAAGACTTTATTGTTTTCTATCCACTGTTTTTTTTACAGAAAAGCAAAAAAGGACTGTTTGACCACAGTCCTTTTCGTTTGAATTATGCTTTTTTATAATCTGCTGCTACTTACAATAATCCTCTATACTTCACCTTCATCCAATCGTGAGACTCCCACTTCTACAAGTGGGAGTGGTACCCCCGGCTCCGCTTCGGTGGGGGTAGAGTCCCCCACCGAAGACTCGATGTTCAACTTTAGTTGAACGAGTTCACTGCCAGTCTTTTTTTGACGCATCTCCTTACGATACTGATTAGGTGTCAGATCAGTCGCTTGGCGAAATACGCGACAAAAATAACTAGCATCTTGATAACCTACCTCTGCAGCGATACGTACTACATTATAATCTGGATTTTGCAACATCAACTTTGCTCTATCAATTCTAACTTTCGTTATAAAATCTACAAAGTTGCAACCCTTTTCCTGCTTAAATAATCGACTAAAGTAAAAGCGACTTAAATGTACAGTTTCTGCAACTTCTTCTAATGATATATTTCTATGGCAATTTTCCTTGATATAATCACACGCACTATTCGCAACTCGAATATTAATGCTGCTTCTATTTTCCAACATGTTGTCCATAACGCAATCTAAGGATTCCAACATCCACTGTTCCACCTGTTCTTTAGAACAACACCCCATTAAAACATTGATACTATTAAAATTTAACAAGGTCAGCTGGTCTAAATTAGCACCCCCTTCTACAGCCGCTCGGGATAATACGATCAATAATTCGAGGACACAAGCTTTCACGGTCTCAATGCTAGCGTTACTCACAAATATTTCACTCAATAACTTACTCAGGGCCTGTTTAGCCTGTTTTCTGTCCCCACAACGAACCTTATCCAATACTGTCCGCTCGTAATGAAAAGGATAATTGAAGGGTCCTGTACTTAGATGAGGTATATCTTCAACATGAATGATTTGATTATCCCCAAGATAAAACCTCTGCCGCTGGGCATTCAAGGCTTCGCGGTAAGACTTCTGTATATCCAATGGATTATCGTAATAACGTCCAATTCCAACCGTAATACTAGTATTCATAGATCGAAGAATACTATCTCTTATATTTGTCGCTATTTTATGCACATCATTTTTTATAATTTTTGGTGTATCTACTTCCTTAAATCCTAATAAAATAATCAAATTGTCACTGCTAAAGGGAGTAACCAAGCCATTATCACCCACGACACTGCAAATCAGCTGATAAACTCGCTGTTTTAACATTTGTTTTTCCAGTTCAGAATCACTATAGGTGAGTTGCTTAAAATTATCAATATCCACAACTAAGGCGACCCCAGGATCAACTTTCATCCCCAGAAACGTCGATCGTTCCCAAAATTGTTCCAGTTCCATAATGTTACCTGAAATCAAATCATATACAAACGACATTTGGATAAATGGCATGGCGTCTTCTACGTTTTTACGTAAGAGAGCTTCTTCCTGTTGCTTTAACTGTATCACGCTAATTTTGCTTATGATAGTCCGTAAAGTGGACAGTAAATCATTAGGGCGTACCGGTTTTAGCAAGTATCCCTCAGCACCTATTGTTAGGGCCTGCTTAGCGCTATTAAAATCGTCCATTGCTGTAAGCATGATAACGCTGACATTGGGAAGCAAGTCCAATATACTTTTGGCAGCTTCCAAACCGTCTATTCCAGGCATGCGGATATCCATCAACACAATATCTGGTTTTTCACTTTTAGCAATATTAATAGCACTGGCACCATCCCCAGTATCACCGACTACTTGAATGTCGGGGAAATTTTTCTCTATTATAAACCGTAGGGCTTGTCGTTCTAATTGTTCATCGTCTGCAATCAACAATCGATACATTCTTATTCTCCTCTTATATGTTATGCCCGGCAGTCTGGGAGACGAATGTAGTTGCTGGTGCCTTCACCAACTTTACTTTCTATCTCTAGACCGTATTCAGGACCAAAATGATGCTGAATACGTTTATGAACATTAATGATTCCCAGACCAGTCGTTTGCCCATGAGTTATAGTTCGTTTTTCAGCACGGAAGATACTGCGAATGCGTTCCATAGGTACTCCGACTCCGGTATCGGTCACAATGATAATAATTTGCTCTCCTTCGATCCGTCCACTAACAAAGATCTGCCCGCCATCTACCTTTTTTTCAAGTCCATGAATGATGGCATTTTCGATGATTGGCTGCAAGGTAAGAGCCGGAATCATTATTTTCAATATTTGAGGATCTATATCGATGAATGATTGAATACGATCCCCAAAACGCACCTTTTGGATCAATAGATAGTCTTTGGCGGATTTTACTTCTTCTTCCAAGGTTCGCAGAACGTCAATATCCTGTAAATTGTCCCGGAGCAAATCAGATAAGGCATAGACGACTTCCTGAGTTCTGCTGGCTCCTTCCAAAAGAGCCAACCGAGCAATGGTATTTAACGCATTGAATAAAAAGTGGGGATTGACCTGAGCTTGTAGTGCCTTCAATTCGGTAACACGCAACGTGGCTTCCAAGTGGGCTTTAGCTTTTACTTCTTTCACGAGTTGCTTCTGAGAAATATTGGAAACCCCGATTTCCACAATATAATTTGTCATACTATAGATGAGATCGGCTGCGGCCTTGAGCCTTTTTTCTGGCACAACTTCGATGACATCAAAAAACTCTGACAAAACTTCCGTCTCCATACCCAAACCAGACACGCAACGAAACATTTCTGCTTTAGCATCATAATCTTCTTTTTCTAAAATAACTTGCCCGGCAAGAAAAGCGCCGATGTATTGGTCTTGTACAATGATAGGTGCAGCCAAATCCGTTAATCCACTGTGGCATAGATACACAACAGGCTTTTGCTTGTCAATGTTCTTTCTGCTCGCTCGACCGGCTCGATCATCACAACTAATACATCCTGATAGCCCCTGGGGATAGGAACGGATATATGTACAAAACTTGGTAAAATTGCTTGGTTCAGTAATAGGGTTCCCCTCAACGTCGACAATTACTGCTGCCAATCCGGTTGCTTCCGAAAAATGATCTTGGATTTCCTGCAAAATCTGGATATTCACAATTTGACCTAAGACAGATCGGCTCAAAGCTTCCATCTGAATCCCCCCTCGTAAAACTATAGCATTTTAGTTACGAGATATCCATTTATTACTACTCCTTCTATAAGAAGGAGTATTTGATATAGCACAGACTATTTCCTGCAAGAAGCAATAATTTGCTATATTATAGCAAACTAATATTATTCGTTGGATGTTCGATAATACTTTCACAGTCAGAGTCTCTCTGCCTTACGTACTCTCTATATAACTATTTTGCCCTCATTGCCACAACTACGTCCATCCTTGTAGCGAATGCCCTTAAAGATGAGGGGTACTTGGAAAATCTTCAGTGTTTTCTATGTAGTTACATAAAAACAATAATGTTCTATGTTGTCACAAAATAATCCAAAGGAAAAAGAATAAACTCGTCAAACTAAGTTTATAAGAAAAACTAGCATAGAAACAAAAATACTATGTTTAGTATTATGGGGGGGATTCCCATGTGGCTTGGCAAAGTTGTAGGAACTGTCGTGGCCCCAACTAAGAATGAAAGCTTAGTTGGATGTAAACTCTTAGTGGTTCAACCTTTAAATTTAGATGGCATGAATACAATCAGCCTGCAGGTTGCTGTAGATACTGTAGGCGCTGGAAACGGAGAGAATGTTTTAGTAACCTCCGGAAGTTCCGCCCGCCATGTCATGGGAAATGATAACAGTGCCGTAGATGCCGCTATCGTCGGAATTGTAGAGAATATTGATCTTGAGGGTATTTCCAAAGCACAATATTGGGTGCAGAAAGGATAGTGCTCTAATATCAAAGCTTGGTTTTAAGAAGGAGAATTTTATGCTGACAACCTATAAAACGCTGGAAGATAAGCTCCAAGAAGTATCATGGGATCCCTTGGCTAAAGGAGTTTGGATTAAACTAGTCAACCCAACATCTGATGAAATCCGACAAATGTCAGCTACAGTCCCGATACCGGAGCATTTTTTTCGTTTTGCAGTTGATGAAGATGACAGTCCACGGATTATTTTGGGTAAAAACTGTATTCTTGCCATAATTAGTGTTCCTGTTTCTCATGGTGCTGATCGATATGAGACCAGCCCGCTCAGTATTATTTTAACACCAGAATTAACCATAACCATAAGTGAAGAACTGATACAAGTACTTCCAGATAGCAACGATAGCAGTAGGTTTTTTTTCGATACAACGAAAAGGACCCAATTCTTCTTTCAAATTTTGTATCATGCCGATACAGTCTTTTTGAAATTTATTCGGCATATTCGCCAGCGAACAGATGCGATTGAGATTCGCCTACGCAAGTCAACCAATAATCGAGAAGTATTCCAACTTCTTGATCTTGAAAAAGGCTTAACCTACTTTACTGCAGCCCTACGTGGCAATGTGATTGTCGCGGAAACAATCCTCCGCATGCGATCTGACCCACAAATGCGATATCTTCTAGAGATGCATGAAGAAGATGAGGATGTTTTGGAAAGCGTTATTATCGAAAATAAGCGAGCTTTGGAATTAGCTCAAACTTATAGTTACATCATGAGTAGTATGATGGATGCATTTTCTTCGGTCATTAACAACAATTTAAATCAGATTATGAAATTTTTAGCTTCTGTAACAATTTTACTAGCTATTCCTACAATGATCTCGAGTTTTTGGAGCATGACGCTCAAGGTACCTTGGCAGGGTACAGAGATAGGATTTTGGATAGTTCTTTTGCTGGCACTTATCACAAGTAGTACTATGGGTATTATTCTTCGAAAAAAAGGAATGTTCTGATGCTCCTGCATATGTTCTGAATTTCAGAGGTCTAATTCTCAGCAGCTTGCTGCGAGGAGTTTTACATACAAAGAGTGGTCCAATGTCCCGATATTGAAGGGCTTTGGGCCACTTTTGCATCTTCACAAGGACTTTCAGCCACTTGTCAAACTATTCGGACAAATAAATCCTACTTTATATGTAATAATCACAATTATGGAATTTATAGGTGATTGCATGGAAAATCCCAGGCTTTGGTAAGGCAATAATGTAGTATATACCGGCAAATTAATGTACAGGTATTTATCCAAATTGGAGGTACTATATCAATATATTTTAAATTAAATGATTGTGAAGAAAGGAGCGACTATTCAGCAGTAAGAAAAAAGATCACAAGATAATCGTAAAATAAGGAGGGTTCAAATTATGGTTACTCCATATTTAGGGGAATTTCTAGGTGTAACTACGCTTATTATTTTTGGAAACGGCGTAGTCGCCAACTCGTGCCTCGCAAAATCAAAGGCTGAAGGCGCTGGTTGGGTGAATATCATTGCCGGTTGGGCAGTCGGTGTTATGATGGGTATTTTTGTTGCGATTGCCTGCGGTGCGCAAGGTGATCTTAACCCAGCAGTAACCTTTGCGAAACTCTTAAATGGGGTCTATTCAGTAAAGGACGCCCTAATTCTCATGTTTTTAGAAATAGCGGGCGGCGTTGCCGGTGGTTGTATCACTTGGTTGCTCTTCCGCGGTCACTGGGAACTTACGGAAGATAAGGCTACAAAATTGGGAGTTTTTTGTACCTTTCCAGCAGTCCGAAATTATGCGCAAAACCTGTTTTTTGAAATCATTGCTACAATCATGTTAATATTCGGGGTTTTTGCTATTTTCTCAAAAAGCGTAGGAGTCATGACCCCTGGCTATGGTCCTTTCATGGTCGGCCTTTTGATTTTCGGATTAGGTGCCTGCCTGGGTGGTCCCACAGGATATGCCATGAACCCGGCTCGTGACTTAGGCCCCCGAATTGCTCATTTCATATGCCCCATTGCTGGCAAAGGAGATTCCGATTGGGCATATTCATGGGTCCCTATTGTTGGCCCCATGATTGGCGGGGCGATTGCATTTGCTTTAGCCAAGGGTGTTGGAATTCTCTAAGCTATCCTGAAAACACTGATAATGTAATTAAAACCTAAAGGGAATATATTTAAAATATATTCCCTTTAGGTCATCCATTGAGGTAGGCAACCGTTGGCATGGTATCAATTTGAATTTTCCCCAAAAGGTCATTAACTAACACGTCTAAGTTCTTCTTGTTCACCAGAACAAAGAATATGTCACTACTTCTCGCTTATACTCGCTCCTGAATATTATTATCTTCTGGTAAATATTGATAATAACCTAGGTTAATAGTATTATAGAGTTAAGAGCGGAGGCTGATTCACTATGAGTAAGAGTAAAATATACTTAGATACATCGGTAATAAGCCATTTAGAAGCTATGGATACCCAGGAAAAAATGCAAGATACCCTGCAATTGTGGCAGGAGCTAAAAAAGGGCCAATATATCGTGACTATTTCAGACCTTACTCTTGCTGAATTGACCAAATGCCCTGAACCAAAACGCACACTTCTTTTTAAGTACTTAAGTCAAATCGATTACGAAGAAATACAGGAGACCCTGGAAACGATTACTTTGGCAGATGAGTATATAAAGTACGGGGTATTAAACGCCAAAAGCAGGGATGATTGCCGCCATATAGCTGTTGCAACCATAGTTGGATGTAAGTATATTATAAGCTGGAATTTTAAACACTTTGTAAATATCAAGACCATTAATAAAGTACAGGCAGTAAATAAGTTGCTGGATTATAATGAAATTAGCATATTACCACCATCTATGATGCTGGAAGGAGAGGAATAATAATGGGTAGTAAGAAATTTACTATTGATGACATTCACCAAATAAGATATAAGAACTACGAGAACACTAAAAGTCTTAAACCGGAGGAACTGATTGAAAAAACCAAGTGTGAAGCCGAAGAAAGCAAAAAACTTATTGAAGAATTAAGGAAAAAAACTTCAAAAGTAAGTTGCCATTAAGATTAACAATATTAGCTCTTCCTTCACAACAAGGAAGGGCTTTATCTTTAGGCTGTGCATCTAAGGGAATATTACGGTTCGACTTTGTTCTAATTTTCACTGTTCTTGCCCTTCCCTTATATTAATATTTACCAAAAGAAAAAACGGTAAGTCTGATATAGAATCAGACTTACCCGTTTGGATTTTTTTGTTAACGCCAACCCAACAGCAAAAACTCTCTTAGGATTTGACCTCTTATGACCATTGAAGTCTCCGAACTTGCATACTTTTTGATTAAGAATGTTTAAAGGAGGCAACGCTTTTTTTTATAAGATTAATCGCCGTTTGTGGTCGAGTTGCAATCTTTTGAGCCAAGGATTGAGAGAATGACACAACATGCTCATGCGGCACGTGTGCGGACATGTGTAATGTTACCAGCCCCGATGATGTGTCGCAAATGGTAATACAAACTGTCTACACCTGAGTTTATTTTTTCACCCTACACGTTTCTTGTGCTGCAAACCTTAAAACGTTCCACTTCTTGCTTAAGCTGAGATGCGTTTTGCGCTAGGGTCTGCGCCGCTGCAGCTACAATTTGCATTGTTGCCGACACTTCCGTGGTTGACTCTTTAATCGTATCTGCTGTGCCGGCCGCCTCTTCTGAAATCCGCATCACCGTACTAACACTGCGGGTCATCACCTCCATATTTCCGAGCATCTGTTCACTAGAGGCCGCAATATCTGAAATATTGTCAGATACCTCCTTGGTAGAATTGACGATATCGGCCAAGGTTTCCTGAGCCAAATGAATCGTAGAAACACTTTCTTTTACCATAGAAGCAGTCTTCATCATTCCTTGTACAGCATCATTGACACTTCCTTGAATCAGGGTGGTGATTTCTGTAACTTCTCGTGTTGAGGTGGCCACACTTTCTGCAAGTTTTCGAATTTCGTCCGCGACTACGGCAAATCCCCGGCCATGCTCACCTGCTCGCGCCGCTTCGATCGCAGCATTAAGCGCCAAAAGATTTGTTTGCTGAGCTACCTGGGCAATTGCCTCAGTGATCGAACCGATTCGATTCGATTGATCAGCTAAATTCTCAATCGTACTAACGGATTTACTCACAGATTGATTGGTTACCTCCATTGCCTGCACAATCACGGAAAGCTTATTTAATCCTTCTGTAGAATATTGCTCGGATTTCACAGCCTCGACGGAAACGGACATGGCCCTTTCTGCGATCATTTGTGCTGCATTTTCAAGTTCCGTTACCATTACCTGCATCTGTTGCAGGGTTCTTGCTTGGTTTTTTGCCTCAACGGCCATTTGGTTTGTATTATCGGCAACTTCCGTGTTTGACGCCGTCACTTGTTGAGCACTAGCCGATAATTCTTCAGACGAAATAACCCAAGAATTCGTCATCTCGCGAATTTTTCGGATAATACTCTCAAAGTTATTCATCATATCATTAAATGAATACCCTAATTCTGCTACTTCACTATTTTTCACCACTTCAACTCGTTGGGTCAAATCTCCTTGGGCTACATCAATAATCCCTTTTTGCATGGCATAGATGGGCAATAAAAAGCGACGATAATTTTTTAAAGAAGCAATGATTCCTATGAGAACGCCTGAAAGCAAAAAACATAGCAATAAAATCACCGTTTTTTCCCATTCAAGCTTCATAAGATATACGATTATAACTCCCAAAGCAGAAACCATAGGAACAACTGTAATTAAGGTTTTCCAAATATACTTGACTAGACTGATGTTATTCTGCTTTCCCTCTTTGATTAGTCTCTCGTTGCTTTTCACGGAGTTTTCTCCTCCTTAAGCAAGTTAGGATCCTGTACCTACCCTGCACGTTTTTTAAGCTGTTCCCACCCATAAACATAGTGTAATTTTAAAAAGAGTACACCCGGATGTATCTTCTGATTGCCAAAATTTGACGCACTTAAATATACACTTTCAGCGGGCTGATGCTTTTCAACTTGATGATGCAACTGCTCTCGAATTTCTTGACAACGTTTGACTGAATTTTCCTGAGGAGCCCCGTGAGCGGGAAAATAGGTTTGGGCTTGAAGTGCTTCAATAACTGCCAAACTATCAAGATAACTCGGCAATCCACTCACGACTTGGTTCCCCTCCTGCCAAATTCCTGGATAGGGTATCTCATCCGGTAGAAGCATATCACCCGAAAAAAGAAGACGATCTTGCTCATTATAAAACGACATATGTCCTGCGGTGTGACCAGCCGTTAAAAAAGCCCTAAGAAAATTGTCTCCGGCCATAATCGACTGACCAGGCTCGATTAAACTGACCTCATCTGGCAAGGCGCTTAACATCCGAAAATACTCAAACACTTTTATCATTCCTGAAATTTCATTTTTCGGAACTCCCCACTCTTGAGTAGCCCAGTCCTTCAACTTTCCGAAAGCATGCCCCTGTATAAAACTAAACCATTCTAGGTAATCTCTGGAACCCACAAAAATCTGGGCCCCTTCTTTAGCAAAACTTGCTGCTGCTCCAGCATGATCAACGTGCCAATGAGTCACTAAAACCTGTTCCAGTCGCTTTATGCCCACCTGTTTCATGCCTTCATGAACCGCTTCGATGACATTCGGCGTATTGGTCCCTGCATCGATAAGCGTTGGAACTTCACCATCGATCAGATAAAGGTTGACTGAATCAACATTAATGGGCACTTGGACTTTAAGCAAATAGACATTTTTTGCGACTTCTTTTATTTCAGGCATTAGATTCTCTCCAATCAAAAAATGAATAGCTATTCATTGTCATTGATCATTAAATGTTATACAATGGTAATAATATAGATGTTAATTAATAATAACAATTTAGCACAAAAGGCCATGTCTTAAGACGATGGCCTTTTTTATTGCAGAATCTTAGGAAAATTCAGATGGAGAGAGTCGACCTTACCGATACTTTTGATTAACTCAAAGAAAGGGGCATGGCCCCTTTCTTTTACATACCTTAGTAGTTAATTGGATAAGCCTCTTTTTTGATGATATATTCTGCGATTTCTCGGCGTAAACCAATCATATCAATGTTGGGACGACGGACAAGCTTGCGCATTCCTGCCATAACAGTACTGAGGGAATCCCCTTTCTCGACTGCACAGAGAACTTCTTTAGCTTGTTGCTCAAGAATATTAAATGCTGCATAAGTTCCTGCAGTTGCAGCCTTCTCGACAAATGCTTTATGCTCATCAGATACGTCAAGGTTTTGAACTTTCTGAGCTCTAAGAACTCCACTTTCCATGGCATAGACTTGGAGTACCATCTCTGCCATGCCAGTCAGAACGTATTGATTATCTTTTAAAGCCATACCCAAATTCTGAGCTGCAAGCCCGGCCGCCATTAAGCACAATTTTTTGGCCTTTTGCGTCAGTTGGTTTAGTCCTGCTAATCCTTCTGCATCCCCACCTAATCCACTTGACATCAAGTCCTTGCTCACGGCTTGAGCTGCTTGTAGCAATGGAAGTTCCCCTGTCATTGCTCTTTTTAGGAGTGTAGCCGGTACAAGCAGTCGATTAATTTCGTTCGTTCCTTCAAACAAGCGATTGATACGGGAGTCACGATACATCCGTTCAATCGGGTATTCCTTAATAAAACCGTAACCACCATGAATTTGAACTCCTTCATCCACGGCGAAATCTAAAACTTCAGATGCGTAGACTTTATTAAGGGAACATTCAATGGCGTATTCCTCTAAAGCCTTACCCGCCTCTTTACGGCAATCGCTAGTCAGATCGAGTCCATGGAATCCACTCTCCATAAGACCTGCAGTACGATAAACAACACTCTCAGCCATATACATCTTAATAGCCATTTCAGCAAACTTATTTTGAATTGCTCCAAATGTGTTAAGTTCTAACCCGAATTGCTTACGCTCCGAGGCATATTTTAGGGCTGTTTCCATAACAGCATGAACAGCTCCGATTGCTCCAGCAGCCAGCTTAAAGCGGCCAACATTCAAGATATTGAAGGCAACAACATGTCCACGACCGAGCTCTCCTACCACGTTTTCTACAGGTACCAGGACATCTTCTAAGATAACTTGACGAGTAGAAGACCCTTTAATCCCCATCTTTTGTTCTTCAGGTCCAAAGGACAGACCTGCATATCCGCGTTCAACGATGAAATTGGTCATTTTCCCATCTACTTTAGCATAGACCAGGAAGACATCCGCGAAACCAGCATTAGTGATAAATTGTTTTGTGCCGTTCAGACAATAGTGGGTTCCCTCTGCATTGAGAACAGCCGTGGATTTTGCACCCAAAGCATCGGATCCTGAACCAGGTTCAGTTAAACAGTAGGCTGCCACTTTAGTACCGTTAGCAAGTCCGGGGAGATACTTAGCCTTTTGCTCAGGTGTACCAAAATAAACAATCGGTAAGGTACCAATTCCGGTATGCGCTGCATAAGCAACTGCAAATGATCCACCACGAGGAACTTCCTCACCCACCACGACTGTGGAGGCTTTATCCATAGCCAAACCTTCAAATTCCTCAGGGATTTCCAACGCTAGTAATCCCAATTCTCCAGCTTGACGCATAAACTCCTTAACGACGCCTTCATGTTGCTCCTCCATTTCCTCGATCTTCGGAGCAACTTCCTTCGTCATAAAATTATGTGCCATCCGCTTGAGTTGCTTATGATCTTCATTTAGCTCCTCACGAACATATACCTGATCCGGAGAAACCTCAGCCAGTAAAAAACCGCCTCCGCGTAATTCTAATTCCATAATTAATATCCTCCTCTTGATCGAGGTGCGAGGTTCGATGTTCGAGATTCGAATGGTATCTTTGTTTACCTAACGTCTCTAACCTCTACCAATTACAAGCCCTAACACCTCGTATTGCTTCTATGCTTATCAACAACAATCATTAAATAAGTCCTTTTTTGCATTTACAAAAACCATAATTGGAGTGTAGCCGAAATCGCCCCTTACTTGCACTGGATTGCATTTGTTGGGTTACCCTATCAAGGTATCCGATTCTCGCGTCCATGTTGGAAGCACGAGAACCTCCCCCGCTTCTCTTTCCTAGCCTCATCTGCCAAAGTGCAAGTCAAGAACCATCCCTTACTCGCATATGTCCCCCCGCATCCCAGCCCAATCGACCAGAAATTAAGGGGACATCGCTAAGTGAACACTTTAGTGGAGTTCACGATAAAGCGAGTGCCGATGCTGAAGCATTATCACGCCTAGGTTCACATCCTGCGCTACCCAGAGGTTGGCAGTGATAGCTTCAGCATCCAACGAGCCAGTGAACGCAACGTGTGTGAACGTGCGATGGCCCCTTACTTTCAAACCCTATAGTAACTCGTAAATCCCAGCGGCTCCCATGCCTCCACCGATGCACATGGTTACCATACCGTATTTCAGCTTGCGCTTGCCCATTTCACTTAAGAGAGTGGCTGTTAGCTTTGCTCCCGTGCAACCCAGAGGGTGTCCAAAGGCAATGGCTCCGCCATTAACATTTACTTTTGCAGGATCGATGTCCAGCGTCTTAATGATCGCCAGCGATTGGGAAGCAAACGCCTCATTCAGTTCGAATAAATCGATATCCGCAAGAGTCAAGCCAACTTGCTTTAACACTTTTGGGATAGCTTTAATCGGACCAATACCCATCAGTTCTGCTTCCACACCAGCAACTGCAAATCCACGCCATACAGCTACGGGTTTGAGACTAAGCTCCTTAACTTTTTGCTCTGACATAAGAAGAGCAATGGCTCCACCATCACTGGTCTGGGACGAGTTCCCTGCCGTAACGGTACCTCCAGCTTTAAAGGCAGTCCGTAGTTTTGACAACGATTCAACTGTGGTCTCAGCACGAATGCCCTCGTCTTTCGTAAACCACTTTTCACCAGGCTTCCCAAACATCGGCAGAGGAACCGGTACAATCTCATCATCAAAACGTCCACTGCTTTGAGCTGCCCAGGCTTTTTGATGACTGGAAGCTGCAAAGGCATCTTGTTGCTCGCGAGTAATTTCGTATTTCATAGCCACATTCTCAGCCGTAATGCCCATGGAAACATAAGCTTGCGGAGCATTCCCTACCAAGAAGGGATTAGGTGCTGGTTTCAACCCGCCTAGTGGAACTGCTGACATGCTCTCCACTCCGCCAGCGATCATAACATCTGCTTCCCCTAAACGAATTCGGTCCGCTGCCATGGAAATCGCTTGTATCCCTGATGAGCAAAAGCGATTGACGGTTACGCCGCAGACTTCAATGGGTAAACCAGCGCGCTGAGCTATGATTTTAGCCACATTCATGCCCTGCTCACCTTCAGGGAAGGAACAACCAATAACGCAGTCCTCAATATCTACCAGTTTGAGTGAAGGAACCCTCTTGAGAATATCTTGAATGACGTAAGCACCTAAATCATCCGGACGAACCTGTGCTAAGGAACCTTTGACCGCTTTACCAATGGCGGTCCGCTTGGATTCAATAATGTACGCTTCTTGCATGCTTTTCCCCCCCTTAATTCCGTAATGGCTTGCCTTTGGTGAGCATATGGCGGATACGATCCTGAGTTCTTGGTTCACCGATTAAGCTCATAAAGGCTTCTCGTTCGAGATCTAATAAATATTGCTCATCCACAAGCATACCAGCTGGGCGATCTCCGCCGCTCATGACATAAGCCAGTTTCTTGCCTAGATGTTGGTCATACTCTGAGATATAATTTCCTTCGCGCATACCATAGAGAGCCAGTTCTAACATAGCACGGACACCAGAACCTCCAGCTTTGACTTTAGTAGGTAAATTAGGCCTAAAGTTACGAGCCATATCGATAACCCGAGCCTTAGCATCTAAGATGACATGGTCTGCATTCATGCTGTAGCGATCATAATTACGCAAGAAACCAAGTTGACGAGCTTTTTCCGCGCTGGTCGAAACTTGAGCCATCGCCACCGCTTCAAAGCGTTTGGCAAAGAAGTAATCCGGTGACACTTGAATACCTGGTAGAACCCCTTCCATAGCACGAACTGCCATTTCTTTGGTACCACCACCACCAGGAATCAAGCCAACGCCCAGTTCAACGAGCCCCATGTATAATTCAGAAGAAGCTTGAATGGCATGAGAGTGTAAGCAAATCTCCGCTCCGCCACCAAGGGTCATTCCAAAGGGTGCTGCGACAACTGGTTTTTTAGCATGTTTCAAAGCCATCATTTCGTTTTGCAGGGCCCGAATCATGAGATCGATCTCATCCCAGTTTTCCTCTTCTGCTTCTAAGAGGATCAACATAAGATTTGCGCCTACACAGAAATTCTTGCCTTGATTGCCGATGACCATACCGAGGTAATTCTTCTCCACTTCCACCAACGACTTTTGAATCATCGTAACAATGTCCGCGCCAATGGAATTATTCGGAGAGTGGAATTCTAAACAAGCTACCCCGTCTCCCAAATCCATAAGGCTTGCTCCAGCATTGCCAAAAATTTCTTTACCCTCTTTATGCGCTTGCTTCATGGAGTAAGCATAGGGGCTTACAGCTTTTGGAATATATGCTCCAGCCTCGAAATAAGAGACTTGACCAGTCTCGGTCTTTTGATAGAAATGCGTATTCCCTTTAGAGAGCAATTCTTCAACTAAGGGAGGCAATGTTCCCCCTTCCGCGACGACACGATCTGCTATCGTTTTAACTCCCAGTGCATCCCAGAGTTCGAAGGGACCCATTTCCCAGTTAAAGCCCCAGCGCATGCCTTCGTCGATTCCAGGGATGTTATCGGCAATATCCTTAGCGATGGTCGCCGCATAGAGCAAAACAGGTTTTAAGACATTCCAAGAAAACTCTGCTCCAGCATCTTTGCCGCTAACTAGGGTACGAATCTTTTCAGTTAGGCTACCTGCTGCTTTTGCCTTATCTAAGGAAGCAAATTTCACGACTTTTTGGGGAACATAGGTCATAGTCTGGGGATCGAGCACTTCAATAACTCTACCTTTAGGGCCCTTGGACTTTTTGTAGAACCCTTGCTTGGTTTTATCTCCGAGCCAACCATTGGTCAGCATTGTTTGCATGAATTCAGGTAATGTAAAATTCTCCTTTTCCGCAGGTACGCCGACAGCAACGGTATTAGCCGTATGGATAAAGGTATCCAATCCGACGAGGTCAACCGTTCTGAAGGAGGCGCTCTTCGGGCGTCCCATGACCGGTCCAGTAAGAGCATCCACTTCATCGACTGTTAAGCCGGAGCGAAGCATTTCCTGAAGAGTTACTGCTAAGCCGAATACGCCAATCCGATTGGCTATGAAATTCGGCGTATCTTTAGCCATGACAACCCCTTTGCCCAAAGCCCTCTCGCCAAACTCAGCTAAGAAGGTAATAATTTCCGGGTCGGTATTGGGACCAGGAATAAGTTCTAAGAGTTTCATGTAGCGTGGGGGGTTAAAGAAGTGGGTTCCTAAGAAATAACGGGTAAAACTCTCTGGCAGGTCACTTACCATGGATTTTAAAGAGATTCCCGAGGTATTAGAGGTAACAATCGTACCTGGGCGGACATGGGCTGCTACTTTTTTGAAGAGATCTACCTTGATGTCAAGGCGTTCTACAACCACCTCAATCACCCAATCCACTTCACCTAAACGACCTAAATCATCGCTTAAATTTCCAACCTCAATCCGGTCAGCAAACTCAGGCACTAAAAACGGGGCTGGGTTCATTTTTAACAATTTGGCTTTATTGGTTTCTGCAATACTATTTCGAACTTTCCTGTCCTCCAGGGTTAATCCGGCTGCTTCTTCTTTGGCCGACAGTTTGGAAGGGACAATATCCAACAATAGGCTTGGGATTCCGGCATTGGCCAAATGCGCCGCGATGGTACCTCCCATTACACCTGACCCTATTACCGCTACTTTATGAATCTGCATTTCCATCCTGGTTTCTAAAACATACCGAAACCATGTAAAACGGTATGATATGTTTTTCTCCTGCCGACAGACAGGAGGTAGCATCACAGGATTCAGCTACTTAGCTACAGGCCATAACCTGTATTTCGGGTGATTGATTGAACAATCGCCGGCTTATGCCGTTCTGCCCAAAAGGGGGTGTTACCCACCGCCTAAACCTATGTGTGTGGCAACGACCTTTCACAACGTGTATCGTTACCACAGGGTTACTTTAAGCTGATTTCCTTAAATGCTGCCAAGAGACCAGGCTTTTCACCCCTTTCTTTTTTAGAGATTTAAGAATTACTTTTTTCATGGCACTCCACTGTTTCCAGTTATTAATGTAGGAAAATCCGTCTTTATCCTTCACGAACTCATCCACTAAACTCCATGGAACTTTTTCATAATCATAGCCCAATGCCCTGCGGCCAATCACATAAGCCGCTGATTCATGGTTTGACGAGCCGTATTGGTGTTGATATTTTAATATCCCTATCACCGATGTGAAGGTCGGCTTAACTTTGATGAGTGGTACTCCATCTCTTAATGCTTTTCGTTCTACCGCTTCCAAGAACTTCGACCACACAAACCCGTGACTCATCCGGTTGAATTTGGCAGATACGTCTTTATCCTGCTTAAAGTCCAGATCCTCAACGGCTAATCCTTTGCCGGACTCTTGGGCCATGTTAACCAAGAGTTTTGCCTGCTCTCCGATTAGGTTAAGACGTCTGTTCGATCTGGCGTAGGTCCATTCGCCTTGGGACATCCACATATGCCCTCTAAACTGTCCCAAGTAATCCAAGCTGGCGATTCCTAACCCATCGGGATTGGTGTCAACTCCATAGAGTCCGTTATAAGACGTATAGGTTTCAGGAATAGTTTCCTCAATCGCCACATGGATATAATACTTGTCGTTCTCCCGGATCATCTCGACCTGATAGGCTTCTCCGGTTTTGAGATAATCCAGGACCATCTGCC